>DASPVY010000403.1:0-2515 GCA_035622115.1 Candidatus Acidiferrales bacterium | reverse complement strand
ATCTACTGGGCCCGCCCCGCTCGCGTTTTTTACGCCAATCTCGCCTCGGATGCCGCCGCCATCGGATTTGACGACGCCCAGATCTACGCTGAAATCAAGCTCCCCCCGGCGAGCCGCCGGATTCCGATGATTCCTTTCATGCGTGAGGCCGCGCTGCGCGCCTTTCGCGCCTGGCAAGATAAGCCGGACAAAACGCCGTATTGAGGCCGCCGGAATGCACAAACGCATCATCGGCGAATCGGTTCCACGAAAAGAAGGCCGCGAAAAAGTCACCGGCAAGGCGGTCTACACGGACGACGTCACGTTTCCGGGCCTACTGCATGGCGTCACCGTTCGCAGTTCCGTGCCGCGCGGGAAAATTCGCTCGATCCGCTTCGATCCCGCGATCCCGTGGGATCAATTTGTCGTCGTCACAGCGAAGGATATTCCCGGTGAGAACTGCATCGCACTCCTCGAACACGACCAGCCATGCCTGGCCGCGGAATTCGTAAATCATCCCGAGGAGCCTGTCGTCCTGCTCGCTCATGAAGACAAGTACCTGCTGGAAGAAGCGCGCCGTGCTGTGCGGCTCGAGATCGATCCCCTTCCTCCCATCTTCACTATGGAAGATTCCCTCGCGCGCAAAGAAATTATCTGGGGCCAGGACAACATCTTCAAAACTCTCAGCGTGGACAAGGGCGATGTCGACGCCGCATGGCCCTCGGCCGATCTCATTGTCGAAGGCGAATACGAAACCGGCGCGCAAGAGCAGCTCTACATCGAGCCCCAAGGAATGATCGCAAAGGCCAATCCGCGGGACGGGGTGACAGTTTGGGGCTCGCTTCAATGCCCCTACTACGTTCACAAAGCCCTGATGCCTCTGTTCGCGCTTCCTGCCGAAAAGATCCGCGTCGTGCAGCTGGAAACGGGCGGCGGCTTTGGTGGAAAAGAAGAATATCCCTCCATGATTGCCGCGCACGCCGCATTGCTCGCGTGGAAATCCGGGAAGCCTGTCAAAATCATATACGATCGCGCGGAAGACATGGCCGCGACCACCAAGCGTCATCCTTCGCGCACGCGCCATCGCACGGCCGTCACACGCGACGGCAAATTAATCGCCATGGATATCGACTTCACGCTCGATGGCGGAGCTTATTTGACGCTCTCTCCTGTTGTCCTCTCGCGCGGAACCATTCACGCCGCCGGCCCCTACGATTGCCCCAACGTCCGCATCCGGAGTCGCGCAGTCGCAACCAACGCGCCGCCGCATGGCGCCTTTCGCGGCTTCGGCGCGCCGCAGAGCGTCTTCGCCCTCGAGCGCCATCTCGATCAAGTCGCCAAAGCCGTCGGCCTTGCCTCCGATGAATTCCGCCGGCGCAATTTTATTCGCAAAGGGCAGACTCTTGCGGTCGGCCAGGTTGTTTGCGAAGACATCGACATGTCGGCTCTGCTCGATCGCGCTCTCGATCTCAGCGACTTCAAATCGAAACGCGAGCGGTTCGAGCGCGAGAATCCCGGCGGCAAAATCAAACGCGGAATCGGCTTCGCATCTTTCCTGCACGGCGCCGGATTCACCGGTTCTGGCGAAGAATATCTCGCCTCGGTCGCTGAGGTTGAAGCCACGCCCGAGGGACGCGTCCGCGTCTACGCAGCCAGCACCGAAATGGGCCAGGGCACGAATACAATTTTTTCGCAGATCGCCGCTGACGCGCTTGGACTCGATTGCGCCAGTGTTGAAGTCGTTCAGCCCGATACCGCGCTGGTTCCCAATAGCGGCCCCACTGTCGCCTCGCGCACCTGCATGATCGTCGGCAAGCTCGTCGAATCCGCGGCAATCGGCGTCAAGCAGTCGCTCATCCGGCACGAATTGCTTCGCGCAAACTACAGTCCAACTGAATTCGCATCCGCGTGCGGCTTGTATATCGGCCGCCACGGTCCTCTTCGCGCGACAACCCGCTACGCGCCGCCACCGGATATTCACTGGGACGATCGGCTGTATCGCGGCGATGCCTATGGCGCTTACGCTTGGGCCGTCTACGTCGCGGAAGTTTCCGTGGACACGGCCACCTTCGAAACTCGCGTTGAAGATTTTGTCGCGCTCCAGGAAGTCGGCCGCGTGATCAATCCGGTCCTCGCCATGGGCCAGATCGAAGGCGGCGTGGCACAAGGAATCGGCTTCGCGCTGTGCGAAAAAGTCGTCCTACGGGAAGGCCGCATGATCAACAGCCAGATGACCAATTACCTCATGCCGACTTCCGTGGATCTGCCTCCGATCCGCGTTTATTTCGAAGAGCTGCCGTATTCGCGCGGCCCCGCCGGCGCAAAAGGCATCGGTGAATTGCCGCTCGATGGCACCGCTCCCGCCATCATCAATGCGATCCAGAATGCCACTGGAGTTTGCCTGCGTCGCGTGCCCGCCACGCCCGAAGATTTGATGGAAGCGATGGAATCGTCGCGGGAGAACGTGATTGCCTGAAGCGCCGCGCAAAATCGCCGTTCGGTGCCGCGTAAACGGCGACGATGTCACACTGCGAGA
>DASPVY010000402.1:0-4324 GCA_035622115.1 Candidatus Acidiferrales bacterium | reverse complement strand
AAGACGAATGACGCCTTCAAAGCGCTTCAGCACGAAGCGCAAATGGCGGAACAAGAAGTTGCCAAGGCCGAGGACCGGCTGCTCGAAGAAATGGTTGCGAGCGAGGAGTACGACCGGCGAATCAAGTCCTCTGAAAAAATTCTGAAGGAAGTGGAAGCGGCCACGCGCGGCGAACGCGAAAAGGTGGAAGCCGAACGCGCGGCTGCCGAAAAAGATCGGACGGCGCTCGAAGCCGACCGCGCCGCCGCCGTCGCTGCAATTCCGGAAGATCTACTCGACCACTACAATCGCATCGCGCGCAAGCACGGGGGGACAGCGCTCGCGGAAGTGCGCGGTGATAAGTGCGCCGCGTGCGGAATGCGCGTTCGGCCGCAGGTGTTTCAAGAGATGCACCGCGCGGTGAACGATGAAATTTATCACTGCGAAACCTGCACGCGAATTCTGTATTACATCGATCCGCCGCAAGCCACCCCGCCGGCCGCGCCTGACGCAGGGGCATCGCGGGCGCCCACAAGCGAGAACTGATCGAATTCCCGCCGATGAAGCGCACACCGAAAACTCCGCCGCCGGGAAGCGCACGCCTGTTCAGTGAGCCGCATGCGGCCGCAGCTCCTTCCAGCACCTACACCGCGCACGTTGACGGTGCTTCGCGAGGCAACCCGGGTCCCGCTTCGTACGCCGTCATCGTATCTGCCCCAGATGGCAAGCCCATTTTCCAGATTGGAAAATATCTCGGGCGCGAGACGAACAACGTCGCGGAATACTATGCGCTTATCTCCGCCCTCGATTACGCGGCCGCTCAAGGACTGCAGCGGCTTCGCGTAAACAGCGATTCCGAATTGCTCGTGCGCCAGATGCAGGGCCGTTACAAAGTGAAGAGCCCTGACCTGCGTCCCCTCTACGAGCGCGCATTAAAGCTGGCCCGCTCGCTCGAGTACTTTGCGATCCAGCATGTGCCGCGCGAAGCGAATCGCGACGCGGATCGCCTGGCGAACGATGCGCTCGACAAGACTGGAAAGAGCGCCCCACTCGAATCGGGCGCGGCAAAAGACGGCGCCCACCACGCAGTCGAATCTGCGGGCGTGGCCGCTGCTCGTCGCGCGAAAGCCGAAACCGTTCGCGTGCGCGCTCATTACCTCAACGGCGTCCTCGTTCCGTTCGAACCGCTGGAGTTGGCGGAAGGCGCCGAAGTCTCTTTCGAGCTTCGCAAGCCCCCAAAAACGTAAATTTCCTCGTCTTTTTCGGTTTGCTCCCCTAGCTCGAACCGTACAGGAGTTTGGTACATCCGGTCTATTGTTGCGTCACTCTCCGATTGTTACCGTTGCCCTCGCCACGCAAAAGTTGCGTTAAGGATCTTCGTTGACGGCAATACTCGATAAGCTGCCCACCATTCTGACTCTGGCTGTGCTGGTAGGAATATTTCTGGCGTTGCGCAAGCACTCTTCCTCCGCGCGGACGCGGCTCTGGTACTACGCTTGGGCGCTGATTTTCGTACACTTCTTGATTCAAATTTTCGAAACGCACTCAGGCACGTTCGAGAAGATTGTAGAGACGATCGATCTCGCCGCGTTGGAGCTGGCCGGCGTCGTATTCGTGGTTTCGATGTCACGCTCGGCGGAGAGTCATCTTCGCCGGATGACCCTGCTCGGACTGCTGGCCATTCCCACCGCGTTCCATGCGACGGCAGCGACCTTCGGCTGGCCCATCTACGCAACGATGGCGGTTTGCATTGGTGTCGTGACGGCGGGCGCGGTCGTTTTCGCCTTCCTTGACGAAGGGACGGACTCCGGATTTGCGCGAATTCTCGGTGGGGTAGTGCTCCTGGTCGGCGCGTGGGCGATCTACGACCAATGGCGCGGCAATTCCGATTTCGCCATCAACGCCATCCTGACACTCACATTCGGTCTCAGCGGCCCTCTTTTCTGGCGGCGAACGCAGCGCTGGTCCCCGGGAGTTTCGGCGGTCGCGGGCGGTTTCGTAGCTTGGGGCGCCGTCTTTCCCGCCGCGACGCTGCTTTTTCACTTTTATCCGAAACTCGTCGTGAACCCGGAATTGTGGAATGTGCCGAAATTTTTCGTGGCCATCGGCATGGTTCTGACGGCGCTCGAGGACCAGACACTTCTGGTCGAGCAGGCAAGAGCTCGAGAGCGTTCCGAAAACCTCCTGCTCCAGTGGCTCTCGCACATCAGTTCGCGCCTGATTGAAGGACGCGACCCTGCCTCGCTTTGTGGCGAGATCGTCGAAGGAATCGCGAGAACCACCAGCTTCCGGCAGACCGCGCTGTTTCTTGCGGGCGCGGAAGGCGGCATGAAGCTGGCGGGCGCGAGCGGCATGACGCAGGAAGTCCGCGAGGAGTTTGCAGAACGCACGAACTCGCTCGACGCCGACGGCTTCGAAAAGCTTCATTCGGCCGGCGCGAAACTCGGTAACAACGCCGCGGTTATCGGCCCCAGCCAACTCGCAGATCTCGGCCAAATGTCCGCGCACGTGGAATCCGAAGGTTGCGTTGTTCTGATTCCAATCGCCGCTTCCGTGGCTGGAGGGCTGGGTTGCCTCTGGCTTTCGACGCCGCTATGTCGGGAAGAACTCGACTGCTCCGAAGTCGCGAAGCTGGAAATGCTCGCGGCGGACCTCGGCGTGACGATTGAGAATTCGCGATTGCAGCGCCATTTGCGCCGCTCGGAAAAACTCGCCTCGATCGGCCAGTTGGTCGGCGGCGTCGCGCACGAGCTGAACAATCCGCTGACTGGAATCCTCGGCTACGGCGAACTCTTGCTCGCCGGCCGGATGGAGGAAAGCACGCGCATTCGGGTAAGCAAGATCGGCCAGGAAGCGCGCCGCATGCATAGCATCGTGAGCGGACTGCTTCGCTTCGCGCGCCAGAGCAATCCCGATGTGCGCGAAGCGAATCTCGCGGGCACGATTCGCGACGTGATTCAGCTTCGCGAATACCATCTTCGCAAGCTGGGGATCGAAGTGGACCTGAGGCTTGATGCCGATCTTCCCGCATTGGCCATTGGCGAAGACGATTTAAAGCAAGTGCTTCTCAATCTCGTGAATAACGCCTTGGACGCCGTGGAACTGAGCCCCGTGCGCATGATTCGAATCTCCGCCATTCGCCATCACAGCCGCGTCGCGATTCGCATCGAAGACACCGGCTCTGGCTTCAGCGACCTCAACCGCGCCTTCGATCCGTTCTACACGACGAAGCCCGTTGGAAAAGGTTCGGGTCTGGGGCTGAGCGTTTGCTACGGAATCGTTAAGGAGTGCGGCGGAGAGATGGCGATTGCCAATCCCCATAACGGCGGGGCGTGCGTGGCGCTCGAAATTCCTTCCGTCGCCGTGCAAGTTCACGCCGAAGGTGTGCCCGTTCCTGCCAAATTCGCGGACTGTGCTCGCGCATGAACAGAAGCTTCGCGCGGACCGATTCAATCCGGATGCGTCTCTACTTCGCTTGAGCTTACACGTTTTACTGTTTGAGAAAATAAGTGCGGTATAGCGTGTCGCGCTGCGCGGGAGTATAGCCCGCGTCGCTGATGATGCGCCGCAATTCAGCTTCGTTTGTGCGGTTGCGGACGCCCGCGGCGTAGACTACATTTTCTTCAATCAGGATGCTGCCTACATCGTCGGCGCCGAACTGCAGTCCTATCTGGCATATTTTGATTCCCGGAGTCAGCCAGCTCGATTGAATGTGGTCGATGTTGTCGAGATACATGCGGCTGATCGCCAGCGTCTTCAGATAATCCACCGCGGTCGCTTCCGGAACTCGCTTTCCAAGCGAAGTATTTTCCGGCGCGAAAATCCACGGGATGAATGCCGTAAATCCCCCGGTGTCTTCCTGCAGCCTGCGGACGCGCTCGAAATGATTCACGCGGTGATGGTAATCCTCTCCGCAGCCGAACATCATCGTCGCCGTGGTGCGCAGGCCAAGCGAGTGCGCTTCGCGGTGAACGAGCTCCCATTCATTTGCCGTGCATTTCAACCGCGAAATGCGCGCGCGAATTTCGTCGTCGAGGATTTCCGCGCCGCCTCCGGGAATGGATTCCAGGCCGGCGTCGCGCAGGCGCGCAATCGTGTCGCGAACGCTCAGGCTCGAAATTTCCGCGATGCAGATGATTTCGGGCGCCGAAAAACAGTGCAGATGGACAAGCGGATATTCTTGCTTCAGCGAGCGCAAAAGATTCTCGTAGTATTCGAGCTTCAGGTCCGGATTCAATCCGCCTTGGAGCAAAACGCCCGTCCCGCCAAGCTCCAGCATTTCGTCAATCTTTCGGCAGATTTCCTCGAACGCGAGAACGTAGCCTTCTTTCGATCCCATCGGCCG
>DASPVY010000401.1:0-4563 GCA_035622115.1 Candidatus Acidiferrales bacterium | reverse complement strand
TATGTCCGCGCCGCATCACTTCCTGCAGCGCCGCGACGGCCAGATGCGTTTTGCCCACGCCGCACGGGCCCATCAGCAAAAGGCCGTGCTCGGTGCTCGCCGGAAAATCGCGAGCGAAGCCTTTCACGACCACGCGCGCTTGTTCCAGACTCCGATTCCACGCGGCAACTTCCGAAGCCGAAGCCAGGTCGTATTGCAAATCGGTATCGAAGTTCTCGAAATCGCAGTGACGGTAGCGCTCGGGGATTCGCGCGCGAGTAAAAATGCCGGCGGCGCGATCCTCGAGCGTGCATTCGCACGGAACCGCCCAGACCAGATTCGGATCGCCTGCCGACGCTCCGGATTTCGATTCCGCCGGAGCAAATGGTTTCGCGGCCGAATTTTGCTCGGGCCGCTCAACAATTTTCCAACCGGTGCCGCTGCACTGGGGACAGTCAGGCCGCGCCATGAAGCCAGAATAGACGCACGTGGAAGGATGCGCAAGAAGACGCGCCTGTGCAAAGCGCGCGGAGTTGTGGATAACCGGGAGCGGGTTACTTGATCACGCGAACAACTTTCGGCGGAGTGGCGCGAACGATGGCGTTGCGTGTGCGGCGTTCGTGGGAGGCGCGAACGTTCCGCGCGAGTTCGCCGCGAACGAAAGTGATGAAGGATTCCATTTGTCTCTGCATTTCGGCCATTTTGTCGCGCATGTTCAACACGACCTCGATGCCGGCAAGATTGACGCCGAGATCGCGGGTGAGCGTGAGGATGATTTCGAGGCGCTCCAGGTCCTGATCAGTGTAAAGGCGGGTGTTGCCCTGCGAGCGCGACGGTTTCAAAAGGCCGGCGCGCTCGTAGAGTCGCAGCGTCTGCGGGTGAAGCTTATAAAGCTCCGCGACCGCGCTGATCATGTAGCCGGCCTTCGCTCGTTTTTTCCCTCGTGTAGCCATGATATTTCTCCAGCAAACTTCAGAGAGCCGCGCGCGAGAAAAGTTCGCGGCGTGGATCTTCGGTCGCGGCTTTGCCCAATTCACGCAGCAATTCCTTCACGCGCTCATCCTCGGGCCGCGGAACGACCACTTGCACTTCGACAATCTGGTCGCCGCGATGGCCGGGACGCCCCGCCGACGGCGCGCCTTTCTCACGGAGGCGCAGCTTTTTGCCGCTGTCCGTGCCGGGAGGGATCCGCACCTGCGAGCGGCCGTCGATCGTCGGGACTTCCACCTTGGCGCCGAGCGCGGCTTCGGAAATCGTGATCGGCACGACGGTGTAGAGATCGTCGCCGCGACGCTCGAAAAACGGATGCGGCGCGACCTTGGTGATGAAATACAGATCGCCCGGCGGGCCGCCGTTCAAACCGGCATTTCCCCGGCCTGCCACGCGGACGCGCGATCCGGTTCGCGCGCCGGGTGGAATGCGAACTTCTAGAGTTTCCGCGCGACGCACCACTCCCTCGCCGCCGCACGCGCTGCAGATGCTTTGAATTTTTCCGCTTCCGCCGCAGCGCGCGCACGCGGTCTGGAAGCGCATCTTCCCGCTCACCTGATTCACGCGGCCGCTGCCGCCGCACTCGCTGCAAGTCTGCGCGCTGCCCACGTGGCCGCTGCCGCCGCATTCATGGCACGTATCCAGGCGCGTGATGCTGACTTTTTTCGTCGCGCCGCGCATGGCTTCAGCAAAGCTGATGTCAATCTGATATTCGAGATCGGTGCCGGGTTCGGGGCCCTGGCGGGCCTGCGCCGCACCGCCGCCGCGGAAAAACTGGCTGAAGAGATCGCGGAAGCTTGCTCCGCCGCCGGCCCCCTCCGCGCCGCCTCCTCCGCCAAAATCGAATCCGCCGAAATCGAACTGCACATCGTCGGGCGAAGCGTTGTAGTAGCCACTGCCCGGAGGCGGTGGGGCCGAACCCGGAGTGTTGAATCCGAACTGGTCGTACATCTGGCGCTTCTTCGTGTCCGAAAGAACGTCGTACGCTTCCTGGATCTCCTTGAATTTTTCTTCGGCGGATTTGTCGCCGGGATTCAAGTCCGGATGATATTTTCGAGCGAGTTTCCGGTAGGCCTGACGAATTTCCTTCAGAGGCGCCTTGCGCGGAACCCCCAGGAGTTCGTAATAATCTTGTTTGGTTGTGGTCGCCATTCGGTTGCCTTACCTGCGTTGCCAGGAATTCTTCCGCCGCATCGGATGTTTACAATTTCGCCCAGCGTTCGTTCCAGCCGGCCATCTCCTGCGCTTCGCGCGCCAGTTGTTCGCGATGGCGGCGCTGTTCTTCCGTCCGCGAGCCCATCGCGGCATCCTTTTGATTCGCGCGCTCGATCCAGCGGTCGACGCGCGCCACTCTTCCTTCGACGCTTTCCGGATCCGAACGAAAACGAAGAAGCGTGCCCGTGATTTCCACCGAGCGCGTGGGAAAATCCGGTGGAACGTCCTGTTGAGTCTGCGCCTCGTAGAACAGCCTCCGCCAGTCCGCGGTCGGCGATTCAGAGAGGGAGACCTGGATCAGGTAAAAATTGTCGCGGACTTTCTGAACCGCTTGAGGCGGGCTTGAGCGTTTGATGCCCGTAGTCAAAAAGCAGTGCTCCCCAAAAATTCCGTGCGAGACGCTTGTAGGATGAGCCGGCGGACTCGGTGCCGGCCCATCCCCGCGCCATCTCGTTAGTTCGGCTTCTTCGAATCGTCGACGTCCACGAACTCGGCGTCCACAACGTCGCTTTGTTTTCCAGCGCCGCCGGCTCCGTTCGCGGTGCCCGGCTCGGCCGAACCCGAAGCTCCCGCGCTGGCCGAAGCCGCCTGCTGAGTCTTGTAGAGAACCTCGGCTACGTGATGCGACGCTTTGGTCAATTGTTCGGCGGAGGCGTTGATCCTCTCGACGTTGCCTTCGGTGATCGCGCGACGCACGTCTTCGATCGCCGATTCAATGGCCTTGGCGTCCGCTTCGGGAAGCTTCTCGCGATTTTCCTTGAGCAGCTTCTCGGTCTGGTAGACCAGGTTATCGGCTCGGTTGCGCGCTTCGGCTTCCACCACACGCCTCTTGTCTTCGTCGGCGTGCGATTCGGCTTCCTTGCGCATCCGCTCGGCCTCGTCCTTGCTCAGACCGGTCGAAGCCGTGATGGTGATCTTCTGCTCCTTGCCCGTGGCCTTGTCCTTCGCGGACACGTTCAAGATGCCGTTCGCATCGATATCGAACGTCACTTCGATCTGCGGCAGACCGCGCGGCGCGGGCGGAATTCCAACGAGCTGGAAATTGCCGAGGCTGCGGTTGCCGCTGGCGACCGGCCGCTCGCCTTGCAGAATGTGAATGTCTACCGAGGTCTGGCTGTCGGCGGCCGTCGAGAACGTTTCCGACTTCCGGGTGGGAATCGTCGTGTTGCGCGGGATGAGAACGGTCATCACGCCGCCCAGAGTTTCGACCCCGAGAGACAGCGGCGTCACGTCGAGCAGCAGAATGTCCTTCACTTCGCCGCCCAGCACGCCGCCCTGAATCGCAGCGCCGACCGCGACGACTTCGTCCGGATTCACGCCCTTGTGGCCTTCCTTGCCGAAGAGCTCTTTGACGAGGTTCTGAATCATCGGCATGCGCGTCTGCCCGCCGACCAGAACGACTTCGTCAATCTTGCTGGCGTCAACGCCGGCATCCTTCATGCACTTTTTGCAGGGCTCAATCGAGCGGCGCACGATCGGCTCGACCATGGCTTCCAGCTTGGCCCGCGTCAGTTTCTTGACCAGGTGCTTGGGGCCCGCGGCGTCGGCGGTGATGAAGGGCAGATTGATTTCCGTCTCCATCGTCGTCGAGAGCTCGATCTTGGCGCGCTCGGCCGCATCACGCAGGCGTTGCAGAGCCATTTCGTTGCCCTTGGCGTGCAGGTCGAGACCTTCGTCCTTTTTGAATTCTTCGATCAGCCAGTCAACGATGGCCTGGTCGAGGTTGTCGCCGCCGAGGTGCGTGTCGCCGTTGGTGGCTTTCACTTCCACCACACCTTCGCCGACTTCGAGAATCGATATGTCGAATGTTCCGCCGCCGAAATCGTAGACGGCGATGGTTTCATCCTTCTTTTTGTCGAGGCCGTAGGCCAGCGCGGCCGCAGTCGGCTCGTTGATGATGCGCTTCACATCGAGGCCGGCGATTTCACCGGCTTGTTTGGTGGCCTGGCGCTGCGCGTCATTGAAATAAGCCGGGACCGTGATCACGGCTTGCGTCACCTTCTCGCCGAGAAAATCTTCCGCGGCACTTTTCAGCTTGCGCAGAATCATCGCGGAAATTTCGGGCGGGCTGTATTCCTTGCCCTGCACGAGCACCGCGACGTGATCGCCCTGGCGCACGACCTTGTAGGGCACCATCTCCATTTCTTGCGTGACTTCTTCGTAGCGGCGGCCCATGAAGCGCTTGATCGAATAGATCGTGTTCTCCGGGTTGGTGATGGCTTGCCGCTTGGCTACTTGTCCGACCAGACGCTCGCCCGTCTTCGTGATGGCCACGACAGATGGGGTGGTGCGTCCGCCTTCCTGGTTTGGGATGACGACGGGCTCGCCGCCTTGCATGACAGCGACGACCGAGTTCGTGGTCCCAAGGTCAATACCGAT
>DASPVY010000400.1:0-5423 GCA_035622115.1 Candidatus Acidiferrales bacterium | reverse complement strand
CCTTCCATCACGCAACCAACCAGAGTATATCCCTGCGTCGAATAATGAAATT
This sequence comes from Candidatus Acidiferrales bacterium, assembly GCA_035622115.1. Taxonomy (GTDB): domain Bacteria; phylum Acidobacteriota; class Terriglobia; order Acidiferrales; family UBA7541; genus Palsa-147. The sequence continues at coordinate 5,371 of DASPVY010000400.1, read as the reverse complement.
TCGTTCCGGGCTTTGCGACCAGCGGATCTTTCGCGAAAAAATGCAATCCGCCCGCAATCGGATCGTCGAAATGCTGCGTGTTTTCCTTTTCCAGGTCATCCGGGCCCGATTTGTAATGGCGAATGCCGCCAAGATGTCCGAGCACTTCGCGCGTGGTGATCGGAAATTCCTTTTGCGGAAACGCGGGGCAATACTTTTGCACCGGCGCGTCTAAGTCGAGTTTTCCCGCTTCCCAAAGCTGCATCGCTCCGGTGGCTGTGAGCGGCTTGGAAATGGAACCCAGACGATAAAGCGTCTCGGGAGTCGCCGCGGTTTTATTTTCGATGTCGGCTTTTCCGAATCCCGCTGACCAAACCATTTCGCCATTCTCGACGACGGCAACCGAGATGCCAGGCGCTTTCGTCTCAGACATAAACTTCGATATTGCGCTTTCGAATTGGGCGCGCTGCGGCGCGGGAAGCTTCGCTTGTTGAGCGACGATGGCGCCGCATGCGGGAGCGATGACAACGAAAGCAAGGAGAAGCAAAGCGATGGCCAGGTACGAGTGAGGCGCCTCGTTGATCGCGCGACGTTCGTGGTGAATTTGAAACATATGCCCTCGCCCTTCGGAAACCGGAGTACGATTCTACGCCCGAAGAAGTGCGCTGCAAAAACAGGCAGAGGATACCGCGATGGAAGCGAATGCGACGGCAACTGAGTTTAGCGACGACTGGCCTCCGCTCCCTTTGAAGGAATGGGAGCAAACGTGCGTCACACTTCACATGTGGACGCAGATGGCGGGCAAAGTGCTTCTGGAGTTGACTCCGCTCGTCAATCAATATTGGAACGTCGCGCTCTACGTCAACTCGCGCGGACTGACGACCTCCGCGATTCCCTATGCGGGTGCCTCGTTCGAGATTCAATTCGACTTTATTGACCACCAGCTGGTCGTCACCACCAATAGCGGCGCAATCCAATCGATCGAATTGGCGCCCAAATCCGTCGCGGAATTTTATTCTGAATTTATGGGTTTGCTGCGGACGCTTGGCATCGACGTAAAGATCTGGCCCATGCCGGTGGAAGTCGCGAATCCGATTCGCTTCGATCAGGATCGCACGCACGCTTCTTACGACCGCGAATACGCTAGCCGTTTCTGGCGTGCATTGATTTCGATTGACACGGTGCTGGAGGAATTTCGCGCGGGATTTATCGGCAAGTGCAGTCCAGTTCACTTTTTCTGGGGCAGTTTCGATTTGTGCGTGTCGCGATTCTCCGGACGGCGGGCGCCGGAACGGCCCGGCGCCGACAAAGTGACTCGCGAAGCCTATTCGCAGGAATTATCGAGTGTGGGCTTCTGGCCCGGGAACGCGGGGGGATCCGACGCGGCGTTCTATGCATACGCCGCCCCGCAGCCACAGGGCTTTCCGAAAGCCAAAGTGGGTCCCGCTCCCGCGTTTTACGACACGAAATTGTCTGAATATATCCTGCCTTACAACGACGTGCGGCAAGCCGCCTCGCCGCGGCAAGCGCTCCTGGATTTCGCGCAGACCACCTACGACGCTGGGGCGACGCTCGGCAAATGGGACCGCACCGACCTCGAACGAGCGTTCGAGCCAAAATAGAGCCCCGCCATCACTCGCTCTGCCCCGCGGTCAAGTCGAGTTCGAAAAAGGCAGTCCCCGCGATCGGGCTTTCGTAATACGGCGCGATGGGACGAAACCCGAGGGATTGATAAAGGGCGCGCGCCGCGGTCATGCTCGGAAGAGTATCGAGGCGCATCGCGCGATAGCCACGGCGGCAGGCCGCGGCGAGCACGGCTTCAATCAATCGCTGGCCGATACCTTGGCCGCGCCATTGAGGCCGAACGTAGAGACGCTTCATTTCGCACACGCCATCGGCCAGCGGGCGCAGGCCGATGCAACCAATGAAATTTTTGGCTTGACGCGCGAGAAGGAGCGCGCCTCGCGGCGGCGCGTAGTCGCCGGGAAGCTTCTCCAATTCGGCTTCGAAATTCTGGAAGCTGAGATCGATTCCCAGTGAAACGCCGTATTCGTGGATCAGTTGGCGCGCAGCGTCGATTTCCGAAACGCTCGCCGCAGGAACGATCCTTATGGCTTTACTTGCAGCGGACATATTGAAGGCGCCCGTAGCTCCCCTTGCGTGCAGTTTTTCGCGAGTCGGCAACCCAGTGCTGAATTGAGATTCCGTCCGGGCACACCAACGGCGCAAGTTCCATTTTGGCATTGGCTTCGCGGGTGGCGGAGGTCACGTTCGCCGGAATCGCGGGACGCCCCGCAATGGGTTCGGCGGATGCCGGTCTGCGCGAACTTTAGTCTGTTTTTAATTCCCAGGATATAAATCGATTGCTCTGGCCACTGCGTTTGTATACAAACGAAATCCTGCGTGCGAGATTCTGAAGCGCGCTCCTCGCGGAGCCGCAATGCCGCGTGCCAGATTCCGCGTTCATAAACGCGTGCCGAGGAGAAGCCGATGGCTCACGATGAACCGGCCAAGCCCGCAGCAGCGGCCAAGCTTGTCATTCGAAACATCGGGCTCATTTTAAGCGGCGATTCGGCGCGACCCATTCTGGATGCGAATGCCGTCGTGGCGATAAATGGGAAAATCGTGGCCGTAAGCGATGAAAAAGATATCGATATGGACGGCGCGACCACGGTGATCGACGCCAACGGCACGACGCTCGCACCCGGACTGATCGACAGCCACGTTCATCCTGTCGCGGGAGATTGGACGCCGCGACAGAATCAAATCGGATGGATCGATAGCTCGCTGCACGGCGGCGTCACCACCATGATTTCAGCCGGCGAAGTGCACACACCGGGCCGGCCAAAAGATATTGTGGGGTTGAAGGCCATGGCCATCGCGGCGCAGCGCGCTTTTGCGGCATTCAGGCCGAGCGGAGTGAAAGTTTTGGCGGGCGCGCCGGTGATCGAGCACGGAATGGTCGAGGAGGATTTCAAATCGCTCGCGGAATCGGGCGTGACGCTTCTCGGCGAAGTCGGCCTCGGCGGCGTAAAGGACGGCGAAACCGCGGGCAAGATGGTGGCGTGGGCGCGGAAATACGGCATTCAAAGCACGATTCACACTGGCGGGCCCTCGATTCCCGGCTCGAATTTGATTGATAAGGACGTCGTGCTCGCCGCCGATGCGGACGTTACCGGGCACATCAATGGCGGGCACACTGCGTTGCCCGACGATCAGATTCGCGCGCTCTGTGAGCGATCGAAGCGCGGACTCGAGATCGTCCACAACGGCAACGAGCGCGCCGCGCTTCTGACGCTGCGGATTGCCAAGGAATTGAAGCAGCTCGATCGCGTGATTCTGGGGACGGACGCGCCGGCGGGCTCCGGCGTTCAGCCGCTGGGAATCGTGCGAGTGATTTCGATGTTGTCGTCGATTGGCGAAATTCCCGCTGAGATCGCATTTTGTTTTGCTACCGGGAATACGGCGAAGATGCGCAAATTGAATAGCGGACTGATCGAAGCCGGGCGTGCGGCGGATTTTGTTTTTCTCGACCGCGCGCAACATTCGGCGGGCAAAACTCTGCTTGAAAGCGTGCGCCTCGGCGATTTGCCGGGAATCGGAATGACGGTGATCGATGGCGTGGTGCGCACGGAACGCAGCCGCAATACGCCGCCCGCAACGAATGTGCCGAAGATTGTTTGAGGCGCGCGGGGCACGCGCCGGCGCGCGGCGTCAGCGCAAACCGTCTTCGCCCTTGATTTCTTCTTTCTTCAATCCGCCAACTCGCGCAAGCGGGCGTCCGCTATCCGTCACCGCGATGGCGACCATGATTTCGTTCGCGCGCGGCGCGTCGTTGATGCGGACTTCCATTCCGTCGAAGTGACTCCGCACGAATGCGGCGTCCTTGTGGCCGAGAGGGATATCGAACGCGACGCCCAGCCCGCCGCGCTTCTTCGACGAAGGAATCAGCGCGGCTCCTTTCCCCAGCGCCTTGCGCACCGGCGCCCCCAGTTTCGGATGAAGGATCGCCGCGGCGTGTTCGAGTTCGCCGTTTTCGCCCACGGCCGCGGCTTTGCCGTAACTTTCAACCGAAGTTCCGGGAATTCCCAGCGCCGCGACAGCGCGTTCCGTCAATGACCCGCCGAGTTCTTCGCCGATGGAGATCAGCGCGCTCAGATCTTCCACATATTTGCCCGCACAAGGATTCTCGATTACGGCGACGGCGGCCGCTCGCCGCGTAGGTGGATTGACCGTGCGGCCCATTTCGTTCCGCGTTTCCTCAACAATCGTCACCAGCTTGCGAATTTTCGCTTTCGGCTCATCTGTCATCGCAGGCCGTCCTCTCCCTTGATCTCCGAAGCCTTCAATCCGCCGACGCGAGCATGAACCCGTGGGCCGGTGGTCATCACCAGAGCCAGCAGAATTTCGTCCGCGCGCGGAGAATCAGCGACGCCGACTTCCATCGAATCGAAATGGCTGCGGACATAGGAGGCGTTGATATGCGTGATCGGAATATCAATGCGCGCCCCGGGCCCGCCAACTTTTTTTGTGGACGCGACAATCGCTTTTGCGCCGCCGAGAATTTCACGCATCGCGTACCCGCCGGGAACGTGCCAGAGCGCGCCGTGTTCGAGCTCGCCCGCTGCGCCGACGATCGCGCCTTTGCCGTAGCCTTCCACGACGCTCCGGTTTCCGCCCAGCGCCGCGACCAGCGCCTGCGACATCTCCAGGCCGAGCGGTTTCAGCGTGTCCATAAATGGCGCAATATCAGCAACATACGAGCCAGCGAAGGGGTTTGCGATTACCGCGAGGCAGGCCGCGCGTCGAAGCGGCAGCGAGGAGGGCGGTCCGCCATCGTGGAAAATTTCTTCGACGACAGTTACGAACTTTCGGACCCTAACTTCCGCCACCGCTGGCCCTCTTCGAAATTTTCGTGAATGCGCTCGTCGCGAGCCTGGGGCTCTCGCTGCCCGCGCCGACGATTCGCGTTTCGCCCTGAAGGGAGATCGCCGCGGCGCGAATCAGATTTTGCGCAAGAAATCCTTCGGCCAGCGAAGCGCCAGAGGCGAGTGCGGAGTCAATATCGCCGGCAGCGAGCGCGCCGACTTCGCGCGTCACCAAGCGATCGCCAAGATCGTTGTCCGGAGCGATTTCACGAGCAGGCCGGCGGACAATCGCGGCGTGTCCCGGCAAATCGACCGCATTCGCAATGAGCGTGGCCGCCGCATCCGCCACCGAAGCGCGATCGGCGAGAACGGTGACGGCATCAGCGATGCCCAGAGAAAAGCTTCGGCCGCGCCATCCGCTCGTTGCAACTCCTCGAACCGGATCGCGGGCGTCGATCTGGACCGCGCCGAACAACGACGGGCGGTCGGGCCGTTCGATCATGCCGATTCGAAAACTTTGTCCG
>DASPVY010000399.1:0-3781 GCA_035622115.1 Candidatus Acidiferrales bacterium | reverse complement strand
ATTTTGAACGCCGGGAGCGTAATCCCGAAAATCCGGAAGATAAGGGTCCCCGCCAGAGCGAATCCGGCCAGGATGAGAGCGCAAGTCCAGCCGGCGCGCTTGGCGACGCGCTTCCGCTCCGCCGGCTCGGAATCCGCCGTGATGACCAGGAACTGTGGAATCACGGCGAAGGGGTCGACCAGAAAAAAGACGGACGACAGCGTGAGAAGCGCGAATTCGAAGATGTGAATGAGGCTCGATTCCATTTTGGCGCCACGCGCAACGTGACGTTTTCGCACCGCACCCTATCATTTTCCGGCAGCGCATTCTAGCTCCGAGCGTCGCGGCTGCGATTTCACGCGCGTCTAAGTCGCATGGTCGCATGCGATTGGGCGACTCGGCCTGTCCTTCCGGCCAGTTGTCATTTTAGGCGTACAAACTCGCGTTTCCGGTTTGTTGTCGCTTGGACTCGATATCATTTCCTCATTGCGCGCGGCACGACAGCGTTCAGATCGGGGTACTGACGCTGCTGCCGGAGACTCACTCTTCGGAGGAATACGCATGAGGCAGCCTTTCATGGTTCAGCGGACCGAAAAGCGCGTGGGCATGAAAATCACGGCTCTTCTTGTCGGTACGCACGGGGAACTCGGTGTCGAGCGAGCCCATACGGAAAACATCAGTCCTCGTGGCGCGCGCGTGATCGCACCGTCTCAGTGGCTTTCCGGCGATACGATTCTCGTGGCTCTGCCCGATGCGCATTTCACTTCCGCCGCGCGAGTCACCTATTCCGATCCGCTGGGCGACGGCAAGTTCGGCACCGGCCTTCAATTCGTCGGCTCCGAGGAGCGCCTCGAACTCCAGTCGCTGGCCTCTGCGTTCGGCGTTCCGAAGTTGTAACCACAAGTTCCTCCTACGACGCGTGCCCCGCTCTTGATGCCTGGGAGCGGGGCACTTTAATTTGAAGAGTCCTCGGAATCGGATCAATTCGCGCGGTGGCGTTCTGTTCCGGTGCGTTTTGCGTTAGTCTCTCGCCACAGGCCGCCTATGGGCATTGATTGGCTTCGTGAGTTCTGCCTTTCCTTGGCGCATACCACCGAACACATTCAGTGGCAAGAGGATCTCGTATTTAAAGTTGGCGGGAAAATGTACGCCGTCGCGCGGCTTGAGCCCGGTGCGCTTTGGATTTCGTTGAAGTGCAGCGATGAAGATTTTATTGAACTCATCGAGCGCCCGGGAATCATTCCCGCGCCGTATCTTGCCCGGGCACACTGGATCGCGATCGAATCGGAGACCACGCTCGCTCGCACCGAAGCGGAGCAACTTCTCACCCGCGCTCACGCAATTGTTTTTGGAAACCTTCCGAAGAAGACACGGGCATTGCTCGCGGCGCGCAAGCTCGAAACTCGTCGAGCGAAACGCCGCCGCCGATCGTGAACTCTGCGCCACCGACCGGCGCCACGCGGCGTCCTCGCGCTACTTTTACGGGGTGAAAGAGAACACCGCCTTTGCTCGAACTTTGCCTTGAAAATTGCCTCCGCCGGTTGCTATTGTGCGCGCCGTGATCAACTTCGAAAGCCACAAGATTAACCGGCGGAGTTTGCTCATCGGTGGGATCGCATGGGCTATCGGCGCCAAGATTCGCGCGGCGCAAACGCTACGTCTCGAGACACTAACTCAGTGGCTGAACGCCTCCCGCAGCCAACGGGAGAACGCTCTGCAACAATGTTTGGATCGCATTCGAGAGATGGATCCGTCGATCCACGCCTGGGTCCAAGTGTTGCCGCAGAAACCGACGGGCGATGGAAAGCTGGCGGGAATCCCTTTCGGGGCAAAGGACATTATTGAGACGCGAGATTTGGCGACAGAATATGGCTCTTCGATTTACAAAGGACGAATCGGCACGAAAGATGCCGCCATCATTCGCGATATGCGCCGTCGCGGTGCGATCTTGCTGGGAAAGACAGTCACCACGGCCTTCGCATATTTCGAGCCCGGCCCAACGCGCAACCCTCGAGATTTGGAACACACGCCGGGCGGAAGCTCGAGCGGATCTGCGGCCGCCGTCGCTGCAGGGATGGTTCCATTCACGATTGGAGAACAGACTATGGGGTCGGTGCTTCGGCCGGCTTCGTACTGCGGCGTTACGGGATTCAAGGCCAGTTACGGATTGCTGTCAATGGACGGTGTGATGCCTTTGGCGAAAAGCCTGGACACCCTCGGCTTCTTCACACATACACCGGCCGATATGCTCCTGCTGTGGGAATCAATGGGGCATCCAGCGGGCCGTGCTGAGGATCTCGTCCTCGGCGCGCCCGATCCCGTTCCTGACGTAGAACCTGTAATGCAGGCAGCGTTCCAGGACGCGGTCTCAGCGTTGCGAAGTGCCGGCGTCTCCATCCGGTCTGTTGATATTGCCGCAATGCTCGCAAAGCTCGCCGCTGAGAGCAGGATAGTAATGTTCTACGAGGGAGCTCGATTTCACAAGCAGCGTTACAGCGAGTATGGAATTCGACTGGGAACTCTCGCGGACTTGGTTCGTGAGGGACTGCAAATTCCTGACGCGCGCTATGACGAGGCCAAGCGGTATATCGCAGAGAGCAGGGACCGGCTGGCCGAGATTTACAAGTCGACGCCGATTATCCTGGTGCCCGCCGCTACTGGGCCGGCGCCGTTAGGCTTGTCTTCGACCGGCGATCCAAGAATGAACGCTCCGTGGACGGCTGTGGGAACGCCGGCAATCTCCATTCCGCTTCCAGTTCCGAGCGGACTGCCGCTGGGGTTGCAACTCACCGCAGACCATGGCCAGGATGCGCGACTGCTTCAGACGGCGGTTCGCCTGCACAAGATCCTCACCGGCGCTTAGCCGCAGCCTAGTCACGGCCGTGTGGGGTCCGTCGTCATGTTTCGAATCGTTGTTTCGCGTAGCTGTGCCGTCCGCATCGATTGAATCCGCCGCGTTTATTAAGACGGACCATTTTCGGTTTTTCCCGCGGTGGTTCTCACCGCGGTTTTCTCTGCCGCGGTGTTTATCTCTCGCCGCACATTTCGCCCCTGCCGCGTCCTCGCCCCGGTCCGTCTCACGCGCTCCCCGCATTTCGCATCGTTGCCGCCCTCATCGCCTCGTCGCACGCCTGCACGATCCATGACGACGTACCCTACAAAGAACGCCGCGGCGCGAATCACTGGCACCGTCGAGGATTGCCTTGCAGAGCTAACTAACAAAATCAAATGACACCGCTCCTTGGTCACGCCGTTTCTTGACCCACGCGCGCAGCCTCGTCTACACTGCTCGTTTAACTCTTGTCCGCTGAAGCGGACTGAGGAGCTGGATTTGCCCAAACGGACATTTCAACCGCATGTGCGCGCCCGCCACAAGAAACATGGTTTCCGCGCGCGAATGAAGAGCAAGGGTGGCAAGCGAGTTCTTGCACGACGCCGCAAAAAGGGACGACATAGCCTCACGCGTGTCTGACCGGCCGCGGCAGGACTATCCACGCGCCAGCCGGCTGGTGCGGCGCGTCGAATTCGACGCTGTGTACCGCGAAGGCCGCCGGCGCTCAAGCCAATCGTTCGTCGTCTTCTTCCGCCCCAACGGACGCGATATCAGCCGGTTTGGTATGAGCGTCAAAAAGACGCTGGGCGTCGCGGTGGTGCGCAACCGGATTCGCAGGCGCGTTCGCGAAATTCTGCGCCTGCACCGACAGGAGATTGCCCCGGGATGGGATATCGTGATTCATCCGCGCGTGACGGTTGCGAAGGCGGCGTTCGCCTCGCTCGAAGCGGAATTGCTTCGAACGCTTCC
>DASPVY010000398.1:0-2648 GCA_035622115.1 Candidatus Acidiferrales bacterium | reverse complement strand
CAGCAGGAAAATCGCGCCAAGAACTGACCCGACCCACAGCCGGAGTTGTCGTATCTCCATTTCGAGTGGCCCTCCCGGGCTGCCACAATGTCCTTTCTTTGGTATTTCTTTGCTAACTAGGGTTTCGAGGATCGCTGGACGTCCTAGACTCTACCGTCCCAAATGCGCCTGTGTCAACGATTTATCCGAATTCCTGTTACGGGACGCGGGCTCGCGTCTCACGGCGGTCGTTCGGCCATACTATAATCGGAGTCCATCATGTTCACTCCAGACGTCCTCGATCACTTCAAAAACCCCCGGAACGCTGGCGACATATCCGATGCAACGGCCGTCGCCGAGGTGACAAATCCTGTCTGCGGGGATGTGCTGCGGCTGTCGGTAAAATCCGAGGGCGGCAAGATTGTCGCCGCGCGTTTCAAGACGCAGGGCTGTGTTACCGCAATCGCATGCAGCTCTTTTCTCACGGAATTGATCGTCGGTAAAACGACGGAGGAACTTCGCAGTATCACGTCTCAGCAGATTTCCGACGCACTCGGCGGTCTGCCTCCCGCCACACTTCACGGCAGCCAATTGGCCGTTGATGCGCTCCGGACCGTTTTGCGCAGGCTCGGATAAACCAACTGGATCTTCCGTCGAGATCCGCAATCCTACAAATCTCATGAAAGGCGCGCAAGCGTCTCGGGATTATCCAAATTCAAGAGCACGCCTTCTTCGTCCGTGGGCACGTCTGCGATTTCTTTAGCGTGCGCGCGCACCACGGCTCTTGCTCCCACATCCATCGGCGCAGCCATCAATTCTGCGAACATCGCTTTCCTGTAGAGGACTGGATGACCTCGGCGTCCGTTATACCTGGGCAGGACAATTTGCGCCGTCGTGTCGTCAAAAGCCCGGACCATATCGGCGATCAGATGCGTGGTAATCAACGGATGATCAACCGGGCAAATAAACGCGCCTTCGATCTCGGCAGCCCCTTGCGTCTCCAGGTTGCGTAATGCGGCCTGAATGGATGAGAGCGGCCCTTTCTCCCAACTTTCGTTCATCACGATCTCGGCGTCGCCTAATCGGAGCTTGTCGCGAAGATTCGCAGCGCCTGCCCCCAGCACGACGCGCCGCAATCCGATCCGCGGGTGCCTCGTGGCCGCGAGCAGATGCTCGACAAACGTCAGCCCGCCCACCTGCACGAGCGCCTTCGGGCTGCCCATGCGTCTTGATTCGCCTGCTGCGAGGATGATCGCGGCGATCATTTTGAATTGAGCGGCGGGCCTAACTGCGTCGCGATGCGGCGGCTTGGCTGAGCTTGACCATCTTGTGAGGCAGATTGCCGGCGTTGCGGCGGATGGCAATCAGTTCCGCGGTGATGCTGATGGCAATTTCTTCCGGCGTAAGCGCGCCGATTTCCAGGCCCACCGGCGCATAGACGCGCTCGAGTTTTTCGGCGGGGATGCCTTTCTCTTCGAGCGCCTTGTAGACCGAAAGCACCTTGCGCTTGCTTCCGATCATTCCCACATAGCGAGCGTCTGTGCTGGCCGCCCATTCCAGCACGCGCATGTCGTCCTTGTGCCCGCGCGTCACGATTACCAGATACGTCGAGGCATTCGGCCGGATTTTTTCGAACGCCTCATCCCAACTCGCGTAAATCTCGGCGGCCATCGGAAAACGTTCCGCGTTCGCGAAGCTGGCTCGATCGTCCACCACCCCGATCCAAAATCCGGCCAGGCCCGCGGTCTTCGCCACCGCCGTCGAGACGTGCCCCGCGCCAAAAATATACAGCCGTGGCTGCGGCAGAATCGGCTCGACGAAAATTTCCAGCGTTCCGCCGCAAATTAATCCCGAATCGTAGGCGGCCTCGTTGTTCAGATTGAAGGTCATCTTCCGTGGCTGCTCGATCTCCATCACGTCTTTCGCCGCGGCCCACACTTCGGCTTCCACGCAGCCGCCCCCGATGGTCCCGGCAATCGAGCCGTCCTCGCGCACCAGCATCCGCGAGCTTTCATAGCTCGGAATCGAGCCGTTCGTATGCACGATCGTCGCGAGCGCGCCCCGCCGTCCTTCGCGCCGCATTTTCACGATTTCTTCAAAAAGGTCCATGCAGACGTCCCACGCGTTCAATCCGCTCGTCGTGCGTCGCTGTATCCAGGTTAAGTCCGCCTGTTCGCGCTGTCAATTTGTTGATTAGCCGGTACGCTGCCCGGCTTTCTCAGGTCATTTCAGGCGACCGGATTCGGTCAGGCCCATCCCATATCCGGACACTCATCTTCGAGCGTTCCCCAATCTTTTGAGCTAATTATGCGCGGCGACAAAGTTGCTCTCGAATTCCAGCGGGCACCGTCCTACTATTCGTCGCCGCCATGTTCATGTTTCTGGGTAAAATGCGCGGCTGGGCCACGCAATCAGACCAGCGATGAGGATTGCTGAGCGGGGAGTATAATTCCCACGACGGAGGCCACATGTCATTCCTTCGCGATTTAAAAATTGCGATCCGATCCTTGGGCCGCGCGCGCGCCCTTTGGATTACCGTTGCGGTCACCCTCGCTCTCGGCATCGGCGCGAACGCCGCCATCTTCAGCGTCGTGCGTGGCGTGCTGCTACGCCCGCTCGCGAATCGCGATGAAGATCGGCTCCTCTACATCCGCCAGAGCGCTCCCGGA
>DASPVY010000397.1:0-6558 GCA_035622115.1 Candidatus Acidiferrales bacterium | reverse complement strand
ATGAAACATCTTCGAAGCATTGCCTGCAACATCGGAGAAACTCTCCTTCGGAAAGAACGCGCTTCCTAGTAAAACACCGGAGCCGGTCTCAAGTTGCGGTAATTCGAGAGTAGCACACGTATGCGTCACGTCCCAGGGCGGGCCGTGGCGCTATTTATCCTCGAGGCTTTTGCGCGCGGCATCGAGAATCCCGTTTAAAAATGCAGGCGAGTCCTCGGACGAGAATTTCTTCGCGAGTTCCAGCGCTTCATCGATCACCACTTTGGCGGGAGCGGTTCCGGTGCGGAGTTCGTAGATTGCCAGACGTAGAATGTTGCGATCGACCGGGGAAATGCGTTCGAAACGCCAGTTGTGAGAGAGCCGGGAAACGAGGTTGTCGCTCGAGACCGCTTCGGCCAGCGCGCCTTCGAAAAGCTCGCTGGCAAATTTGCGCGTGGATTCCGCGGCGCGCGCGGCTTTCCAGAAATGCTTTTCGACTTCCATGGGCCGTTGCTCGCCAAGATCGCATTCAAAGAGCATCTGCAGAGCAAATTCACGCGATTTGTGGCGGAGCGTCATATTAGCGGCGGGGCGCGCGCGGCTTCGCGGCCGCCGGCTTGGTGATGGATGGAGCGCCGCGCAGTTTGCGCAAAAGGCCGGCCATTTCGATGGCGGCGAGGCCAGCCTCGAATCCTTTGTTGCCGCCTTTCAGCCCGGCGCGGTCGATGGCTTGTTCGAGCGTGTCGCAGGTCAACACGCAGAACGCCATCGGCACGCCCGAATCCATCTGGGCAAGCTGAATGCCGCGAGCAACTTCGCTGGCGACGTGCTCGTAGTGCGAGGTCTCGCCGCGCAAAACGCAACCGATGCAGATGATCGCGTCCGGGCGGCGCGAATCGGCCAGCTTTTTCGCCGCGACTGGAATTTCGAATGAGCCGGGAACGCGAATGAGATCGATCTGGCTCTCGGCGGCGCCTGCGCGGCTGAGAGCATCGAGCGCTCCGGCGAGCAGACGGTCGGTGATGAAGCTGTTGAAGCGGCTGACGACGATGCCGAAGCGCAATCCGGCGGCGTTGAGGCCGCCTTCGGTCGCTTTCGGGTTGAGTTTCTCGGGCATGTTTTCGCGCCGGCCTCAACGGCCCTGAAATTTCGGCGGGCGCTTTTCGAGAAATGCGCGGGTGCCCTCGCGCATGTCCTCTGTGGAGCAGCAAATGCCGAAGAGCGTGGCTTCGAGGAAAATGCCTTCCTCCTGCGTCATTTCCATTCCGTGTTCGACCGCTTCCATTGCGTATTTCACCGCAAGAGGCGCGTTGGCGATGATTTTTTGGGCAATCTTTTCCGCCGCGGGCAGCAAGTCGGCGGGCTCGACGACGTGATTCACAAGCCCAATGCGGAGCGCCTCGTCGGCCGAAATCATTTCGCCGGTCAAAATCAATTCATGCGCGACGCCCTTGCCGCAAAGTCGCGGAAGCCGCTGCGAGCCGCCATAGCCCGGGATGATTCCGAGCTTCACTTCGGGCTGGCCGATCCGCGCGGTTTTACTGGCGATGCGCAGGGTGCAAGCGAGCGCCATTTCGCATCCGCCGCCGAGCGCAAATCCGTTGATGGCAGCGATGGAAGGCTTGCCGAGCGTCTCGAGGCGGCGCAAAACCTCCTGGCCGACGAGCGAATATTCTTTGCCGTCCACCGGCGTGCGCTTCGCCAGTTCGTTGATATCGGCGCCCGCGACAAACGCTTTTTCGCCCGCGCCGGTGAGAATCACGACGCGAACTTGCGCATCGTGGCGCGCCGCGTCCAGCGCTTCGCCCAACTCCGAAACCGTATTCGGACTGAGCGCGTTCAGCACGGCCGGCCGATTGAAGGTGATTCTGGCGATGTGATCTTTCACATCATACAAAATATTTTCGTAAGCCATATTCGCTCGCGTCCTCTTTTCTCGTGGGATCAGGTCAGTGACATCGCCTTGGGCTTCGCAGGATCGGAATAGTCGTAAAAGCCGCGCCCGGCTTTGCGGCCGTTCCATCCCGCCATCACCATGCGCTTCAAGAGCGGCGGGGAGGCGAAGCGCTTCTCGCGAAATTCGTCGAACATGATGTTGGAAATGTAGTAGGTGGTGTCGAGCCCGACGAAATCGAGGAGCGTCAGCGGCCCCATCGGATAACCGCAGCCGAGCTTCATCGAGTTGTCAATGTCCTCAACGGACGCCACGCCTTCTTCGAGCGCGCGCACGGCATCGAGCAGATAAGGAACGAGCAACCGGTTGACGATAAAACCCGTGCGGTCGCTCGTGCGCACGGGAGTCTTGCCAAGCCGCGCGGCAAATGCAACCGCCTCTTCGTACACTTTTGGATCTGTTGCAATCGTGCGAATCACTTCGACGAGCTTCATCACCGGAACGGGATTGAAGAAGTGCATGCCGAGAAAGCGGTCGGGGCGCGTGGTGAATGCGGCCATTTCGGTGATCGAGAGGGACGAGGTGTTGCTGGCGAAAATGGTGTGCCTGGGACAAATCTTATCGAGCGCGGAGTAGAGCTCTTTCTTCGCCGGAAGCTGCTCGATGATCGCTTCGATGATGATGTCGCGGTCTTTCAGATCGTCGACATTGGTGGTGCCGCGAAGCCGGGCGCGCGTTTCGTCGCGGACCGCCGGCGTGATCGTGCCCTTGTCCACCTGGCGCTGAAGATTTTTCTCGATGGACTGCAGGCCCTTGGCCACGAGATCCTGCGAAACTTCGCGAACAACCGTGTCAAATCCCGCCAGCGCCGCAACGTGCGCGATTCCCGAACCCATCAGGCCGCAGCCTACCACCCCCACTTTCTCAATCGGCATTCCGATTCCTCCAGGAAAAGACAGGATCCGCGCGACGAAAGATTCAGGACGCTGCCCGGCGATCGCTCCAACCTCTGCGCCGACGCCGGATCCGCGGCGTGAGATTGTAACGCGCGCTCCGCCCGCGCAATTCTAGCAAAACCGCCAGGAACAGGCTTGAATTGGTTGGTGAGAGCTTCGAGTTAAGGAGTGTTAAGGACCAGAAGCTGGGCGTCCGCTTGCTGGCGCAATTCGTCGAGACCCGTTTCAGCGCGGTTAATCCATTCGGTCACGCGATCTTCATTTTCGTCGCCCTGCCGCGACGTGGCTTCGGCAACGACGGCACTCACGCGCAAGCCCTTGCCGTTCCACGGCGCCTGAACGGCGGCGGCCACCTGGCGCAACTTTTCCGCCAGAACTTTTGCGTTGCCGATTCCCGTATCCGGAAGGACGAACGCGAGCGACCAGGCCGTGTACTTCACCATCAAATCCGTTTGGCGCACGGCCCCGCGCATCGATTGCGCGAGCTGCTCGATGTAGCGATCGAGCGCCGCGTCGCCATGCTGATTCAGCAGTTCTTTTCCGCGCTCAATCTGCAAAATCACCAGCGAAAGCGGCGCGTTTTGTGCACGGGCGCGCGAAGCTTCGGCCATCAGACAATCGAGGTAGGCTCCGCGGCTTACCAGGCCGGTTTTTTCGTCGGCGAAGGCCAGCGTGCGCACGGCCGCTTGGGTCCGAGTGTGATTCACGGAGATGAGCAACTGGTCTCCGACCGCTTGGAGGAAAAAGCTCTCGTTGGGCTTCCATTTCCGCTGCCGCTCGCTGCCGACGAGGAGCGAACCCTCGGGTGTCTGCGTTTCTTTGTCCACCAAACGGACACCGAGGGCCGACTCGAGTTTCAGGCCTCGCAACGGCCCGATTCCCGATTCGTCCAGCTCGATTCCCCCGAGCGCGTTGGGCGGTACAGTCGACAATTGAGTGAGGACCGCGGATATCTGCGCGCCGCCGGCCGGCACCACGCCGGGGCCAGTAAACTCCGCCATCAGCGGCGCGGTTTCTTTCCCCATCGAGACCGAAACGATGCATCGCGAGGCGTTCAGATATTTTCCGATTTCCTTCACGGCTACGGAGACGACTTCACGCGGAGTCGCCTGGCGATACATCAGCCGGGTAAACTCGGCAATCTCGGCAAGATCGCGCTGCGTCTCGGCGTCGAAGCCGATGTTCAGGGCCTGCGGAGCGAACGAAGACTGCGCTGGGTTGGCAGCGGCCGAGGGCGCAACGGCGGGCCGTTGCGCGGGCTTGACCGGTTTGCCATTGGGCCACCAGTTCGCGCGCTCGTAAACCGTGCGCAGCCGCTCGTTTTTCTCTTCTTCGCCGGGAAACATTTCGGCAATGCGCTCGAGCCGCTCAACCGCTTTGCCGTGCAGCGAATACTGCAGGAAGATTTCGACCTGGACGAGCAAATCTTCGAGCGCCTGCTGGTGGCGCATCTCCTCGGACATCGGCGCGCCGCGCTCGCTCGAACTGCCGCCGAATCCCTCGGGCCGGGAAGGCATGGTGGCAGCCTTAGCCGCGCGGGAAAGAATGCTTTTTAGAAATGACGGCTCGGCCTGTCCTTCGAGCCGCTTGATGCGTTCCTGATTGCGGTAGTCGTAGGGATCGATGTCCACAAGACGATCGAGCACCTCGCACGCCTCTTTCACGTGCCCCGCATCGAGATAGAGATCAAACAAGCGCACCAGCGAATCGAAATATTTGGCCTCGCGATTCAGCTCTTCATAGAGCGCGGCGATGAGACTCGCGAGCGGAATGGAATTGGGATGAACGGTGGCCATGCGGTCGGCCTGGGCCGCGAATTCGTTCTCGCGCCCGGCAATTTTCATCCAGGATTTTGCCTGGTTCAAAACGTCAATGGCATTATCGTCCTGCTCGGCGCGAAAATAAGCGCCCGCAAGTTCGAAGAGCTTGGCGAAGCTGTCCTGCCGCTGGCGGTAGAACGCGACGAAGGCCTCGCGAGCGCGATCGAGTTGTCCCATGCGGAGCAGCGCCTCGCCGAAGAGAGCGAGATAGGTCGTGTCGCTCTCGCTAACTGAGAAGGGCTGAAGGAGTTCGACCGCGCCCGGCGCGTCGCCCTTGCGCAAACGCGCTTCGGCGAAGAAAAGCGCAATGGTTCGTTCCTTGGGAAGAAGCCGATGCGCCCGGCCGAAATGCTCGAGCGCCGAATCGATCTGGGTCATGCCCTGGCTCAGCTGGCCCGCGCGCAAAAAGCTGCGAGCCGCCAGTTCCGTCTGGCCGAGCTTTTCGGCCAACTCGCCGATCACCACATGCCGGCCTGCATTATCGGCGTCGAGCTGCGCGATTCTCTCGTAGCAGTCGAGCGCCTCGGCGTCCCGGTGCATTTCCAGAAAACGATCGGCCGCGACGTCGTATTGTTCGATGGCCTCGCCGATGCGGCTTTGCTTCTGCAGCACCATCGCGTAGCGCAGCAGCCGCTCCGGCGGTTGCGGCACGCCGCGCAGAAAGCGGCCGTAGATAGCCGACGCTTTCGCCGCATCCGCCGATTCCAGCAGCCGGTCGAATTGCAGCCCGTAAAAATGGGCGGCACTGACCGGATCGCTCAGGCGCAGATACAGATCAGCAAGCGCCTGAATGGCTTCCTGGTTGGTGGGAGATTCGTCGAAAATGGCCTGGTATTCGGCGACCGCGTCCCGGAGCTTATTTTTCTCCAGGCTGCGACGGGCTCGCTCGAGTTGCTTGGCGATGTCTTGTGCCATCCGAACTCGCAGATTCTACGGGGGGCTGCCGGGGCACACGAGCCCTCGGGCCCCTGAGGCGGAAACGTGGACTGGACCTCGCTCGCCTTCGGAAAATATGAATATACAACGCAGGACGCAGCGCGCCGCCAACGAAATTAGGCTGGGTTGCGCAGGAATTCACTGCGAGCCGCGGGGGCTAGGGGCAAGGCGCCGCGGCCGGGCGCTTCTGAATCTCCGCAGGCAAATTGGTCAACTGCTGGCGCAGGGTTCGAACCGAGAGGCCGCTCCGGATAATCGCTCCGAAACCGAGGAAGACGAACGGCAGCGTCAACGCGAGAAAGGCGAAGACGGAAAACCCGGTGGCGGTCGAGCGTTCAACCGGGAATACGCTGAGCCCCAGCACGCAGAAAAATTGGTAGGAGCCGATATTTGCCGGCGCGTTCGGAAGCGATATGCCCAGGTTGATTACCAGGAGAACGACCGCGGCCGCGAGAAAAGGAAGATTCATTCCATACGCCTTCATCATGAACCACAGCGCGACCATCTGGCAAACGGGCATCAGCATTGAGAATAAGACAGCGGGATAGAAACTCGGCGCCGTACCCATCGTGTGCAAACCGATCAGCGCCCGCATCCATCGGTTTGGAAGATGATGCTTCGTTCCCGGCGGCCCGCCGAAGTAGTTCGGATTCCCGGCCAGTTTGTATTCGAGATACAAAATGATTCCGACAACGATCGCCAGCAGGATGAGCGCGGCAATGCCCAGCGCGTCCGCAACTCTCCGGAAACGCAATGGCAATTCGACGAACAGCGATGCTCCGGCGAGCGCCGCCGTGGCAATCACAAGATCGATGAGCCGTTCGACACCCACTGAGCCCAGCACCCGGCCGAACTTGATGCACTCCCAGCCGGACAGCAAAACGCTGCGGAGCAGCTCGCCAGGCCGCAACGGGAATACCAGGTTGGCGAAAAGCCCGGCAAAGACAGCGCGAGTGGAACGAATCAGCCTCAC
>DASPVY010000396.1:0-11617 GCA_035622115.1 Candidatus Acidiferrales bacterium | reverse complement strand
ACCCGTAAAGCGCGACAAAATCTTTTTCTTCGCCGATTATCAAGGCGATCGCGTAATCCAAGGCGTGACGGAAGTTATCGATGGCGCACCCAGCGCAGCCACCGAATCGGGTAACTTGTCGGGAATCGCAAGCAGCCTGCTCGGAACCACGGTAAACGGCGGGGCGTGGGCGTCGCAGTTAACCACTCAGTTGGGACAATCGGTGACGGCGGGCGAGTCATACTACACAACGACCTGCACGTTGCCTAGCCAATGTGTTTTCCCAAATGCACAGTTGGCGCCCACCGGCTTCAATCCGATCTCAGCGAAGCTTCTCTCTTACATTCAGCCTGCAGCCCCCGGGACGATCAATCCGGCAACCGGAACAGGCGAATACGAGAACGGCTCCGAGGCCACGAATTTGTCGGACAATAAGTTCAGTGGCCGGGCGGATGGGAACTCGAGATTCGGGCTGCTTTCGGCCTACTACTATTTCGACAGGTACAACCGCATCGATCCCTATTGGTCAGGGAACGCGCCGTTGTATCCGGGTTTCAGCGTGGATGGTGTGGGCCAAACCCATAACGTAAACCTCGGAGACACGAAGACCTTCAGCTCCGCGTCGGTGAATGAGTTTCGTTTGGGGTACTTCCGATTGGACACCCATTTCAATCAGCCGTTAGGTGGAAAGGGAATTAGCTTAGCGAGCCTCGGATTCGCCTCGGGCGCGAATGACGCTCCGGGCATATATCCCGTGGCGCCGCAACTCGAGGGAATTCCGGAAATTGACTTCAACGATTTCGTAATCGGCGTCCCGAGCCGCCCGAATGGACTCATAGAAAACATCTATCAGACCGTTGACAACTACAGCCGAATCATTGGCACGCACACGCTGAAATTCGGCGGACAGTTCCATTGGAATCAGCTTGAAGAAGACCTTATCGACAACGTTTCGAACGGCAACTTCTTTTTCGGAACGAATTTTAACGGCGGCATCAGTGAAACAGGGAGCGACTTCGTCGATTTCTTGCTCGGCGCCCCCAGCTCGTATGTCCAGGGTCAGTCCTTCCCGTCCTATGGCCGCGGCTTTTACTTTGGCCTGTACGGCCAGGATAGCTGGCGCATCAAGTCGAATCTGACGTTGAATTATGGGTTGCGTTACGACGTCAGCGCACCCTGGTATGAGAAGTTTAACGAGATTCAGACATTGATTCCGGGTGAACAGTCCCTCGATTTTCCCGGCTCGCCAACAGGATGGGTGTTCCCCGGCGACCCGGGCGTCCCGCGGACGCTTGCGCCGACGCGGTGGAACAACTTTGCGCCTCGCCTCGGACTTGCCTATTCCTTCGGAGATCACGAAGGGGCACTCGGCAAGATTCTCGGCAGACCTGGAACCACCAGCATCCGCGTCAGCTACGGGATCTTCTATACCGCGCTCGAGGGCGCCACGGATTTCAACGAAATCGGAGACGCTCCATTTGGAGACTACACCGGGCAATACGCTTCCACGTTCGCGGCGCCGTTCACAAATCGGGCGATGGGAACTTCAATCGATAACCCGTTTCCTGTCGTTCCTCCGCCGCACTACTTCTCTCCGAGCCATCCTGGCACTGATTCTTGCGTGTCGGGTACGTTTTGCCCGTACGACACGCTGGCTGATTTCTTTAGCGCCTTCAGCACGATCGGCAGCTCGCCGGCGTTCTATAACAAGAATCGGCTGCCCTATGCAGAGAGCTACGAACTGTCCATTCAACGGCAAATCACCAACACGGATTTGGTGACGGTGAGCTACGTCGGGACACAGGGGCATCGGCTTCTTTCTTCGGAGTCCGCTAACCCCGGCAGCGCTAAGCTATGCCTGCAACTCGCGGCCGAGGGCGCAATCGTTCCCGGCTCCAGCCCCCCCGAAACCTGCGGGCCCGGCGGAGAAAACAACATTTACGTTCTTCCGAACGGCAGTTACGCGCTGGGGACGCGCAGTCCATTCAGCGGAGTGGCGCTGCCGCCGGGGACCGTCGTCAGTGGCGGGACCGTGCTTCCAAACGGCGACGTCGGAATTATCCCATTTGGAAACAACTCCTACTTCATCACCGGCGGCTACTCCTCTTACAATTCCGCCCAGCTGAACTGGAGGCATACGAGCGGCCGGCTCCAAACGCTCCTGGGCTACACGTTCAGCAAGTCCCTCGATATCGCCTCCGGATACGGCGAACAGTACAATCCCTTCAATCCGAGGTTGAGCCGGGGACTTTCCGCTTTCGACAGCACCAACAATTTCGTCGCCAGCTACAACTATGTTTTGCCCGTGGATCGGCTACCCGGCCCAAAACGGCTGACGAACGGATGGGCCGTGAGCGGGATCACGAGATTTTCCACCGGTCTCCCGGTGACGATGGTCGAAACGGATGACCAATCCCTCGACGGCACTGCTTTCGGCGGACCGATCGTTCTGCCGGTGGATACACCCGACATAATCAGTCCCGTGCAGAAGATTAATCCGCGGCATTCGCCCATACCGGGCACAAATTATTATTTTCTGCCGTCGTCGTTCGGGCCGTCCCCGTTGGGACAGGATGGCAATGCAGACCGCCGCTTTTTCCACGGGCCGGGCGTGAACAACTGGGATTTTGCGGTCCTCAAGAACACCCAGATCAGCGAACAATTTAACCTTCAATTTCGGGCTGAGCTTTTTAATCTGTTCAATCACGCTCAGTTCTTGTCGCCGGACGGAATCACTGGCTTCACTTCGACGGGCGCGCCGGCTTCAAGCGGGTTCGGCCAGGTATCCACCACCGAGCCGCCGCGCATCGCGCAGCTTTCGCTGAAACTGAATTTTTAGAGGAACCGCGGCGACGAAAAGCTCCGGGCATCGCAACTCGAGCGCTCCCCGGATTTTTCCCTGGCTGCTCTTGTCGCGTCCGCCGAAACCCGAAACGCAGGAATCAAGTAAGATAGTCTTTTATGTCGGCCACTCAAGTTCTCGCCGCGACGCTGGTCAAACCGGGACGCTACGACATTTGCCAGTATCCGCTTCCTGAGCCTGCTCCGGGCTGCGTCCTCGTCAAGATGGAAATATCCGGAATATGCGGCACCGATAAGCACACGTTTCAGGGATACACAGGCCAATACGGCGGCGCCGGCGCGCCCCGGCAAATTCCATTTCCAATAATCCAGGGTCATGAAAACGTCGGAACGATTGCCGCCATCGGAGGCGATGCCCCATATACGGATTTCGAGGGCGTTCGCCTGAAGTTGGGCGATCGCGTGATCGTCGGACCGAATTTGACCTGCGGAACTTGCTACTACTGCCGTCACGACTTTCCTTACTACTGTTGTGAGAACACCGTCGATTACGGAAACAATATCAGCTCGAAAGACGCGCCGCATCTCTTCGGCGGGTGGTCGCAATATCTCTACGTGCTCCCCGGCAGTTTTCTTGTGCGCGTTCCGGACGAATTGCCATCCGAGATCGCCGTCCTCACTGAAATCATGGCAGTGACGGTCGGCCTGGACCGCGCGAAGCAAATTTCCGCATTTCCGAGTGAGGCGTTCTGCTTCGATGACACCGTGGTTGTGATCGGCGCGGGTCCGCTCGGAGCCTGCTTCGTCATGAAGGCGCGAATGCTGGGAGCCGGCGCCATCATCGCGATCGATCTTTCCGACTTCCGTCTGAATTTCGCGCGCAAGCTCGGCGCTGACTACGCGATCAATGCGAGCCACACTTCAGAGGCAGATCGCCTGTCGCAAATTCGCGAACTTACACAAGGCCGAGGCCCAGACGTCGTGGTCGAGTGCGCCGGAGTGCCCCAAGCTGTTCGCGAAGGTTTGGAAATGTTGCGCATCGGAGGGCTTTTCGTCGAAGCCGGAAATTTCTCCGACCTCGGCGAGATCAACATCAGTCCTCATCGGCACCTGTGCGCCAAGAACGTCCGGATGCTGGGCGTCGGCGGCGAAGAGCCTGCGGCCTACGGGCCTAGCATGCGCCAAATGGCGCGTTATATGCGCCACTACCCGCTCGCGGACTTTGTGACTCATCGCTTCGGACTTCGCCAGGCGGAAGCGGCAATGAAACAGTCCATGGCCGTGGATTCGATGAAGGTGGTAATCGATCCGTGGTCGTAAACACTCTTCCGAATCGAATGGATCAGATTTGAACGAAAAAACTCATCGGAGGCCTTCGAGATGACTGATGCCGGATCGCGTTTTCTTTTCGGTTCCGCGCCGGATAGCTGGGGCGTGCTGGATTATCCGGGGCCTTCCTGGGAGCAATCCTACGAGAAAATGATGGACGAGATGCGCGACGCTGGCTATACCGGCTGCGAGCTAGGGCCCTACGGCTTTTTCCCCACCGACCCAAACGTCCTTCGTCCGCAGCTCCAAAAGAGAAATTTTACGCTGCTGGCCTCCTTCGTTCCGGTGAAAATGACCGACCCAGCCGCGAGCGCAGCCGTCATTGCGCGAATCCGCAAGGTTGGCAATTTGCTGGCAAGTTTGAAAGCGCCGTTTCTGGTGATGGCCGACGATCAGTCGCCGGAGCGAAACGCCTTCTCCGGCCGTGTCTACGATAAAGGCTGCCCGGCGCTGAACGCGGAACAGTGGAAGCATGTCGGCAAAATCGTCGCGGACGCGGAAAAAGTCGCGAATGAGTTCGGATTGGACCTGGTGTTTCATCCGCACGTTGCCACCTACGTGGAAACGCCGGAAGAGTGCGAACGGTTCTTTGACGCTACGTCTCACACAAACGTCGGTCTATGCCTCGATACGGGCCACTGTGTATACGGTCACGGCGACAGCGTAAAAGAGGCGGACAAATTCAAAAGCAAGCTGCGGTTCGTCCATATTAAGGATTGCAACTCAAAGGTCCTCGACGAAGCCCGGCGCAACAAGTGGACGTTTGAAGAGGCCATCGCACACAAAGTGTTCACCGTCATCGGCCAGGGAAATATTGATTTTCCTGCGTTTTTCCGCACGCTGATGAAAAATGGCTATTCTGGTTGGTCGGTCGTGGAGCAGGACGTGAAGTTCGGCGACCCCAATGTTGTACCGGCGAAGAACGTTGCCGAGAGTTTGAACTATCTGCGGAAAGTCGTGAATGAACTGGGAGCCGCCAAGACAGCGCGGTAGCCGGCAGCTCAGCGGGTCCTTGCGGTAGCGATGTCTTGCAGTGCAATTATCGGGTTGTTTTGGGAGTTCAGATGCGCAAGTTGGGCTTCGGCGTACTTGGCGTTGGCGAGATGGGCAGACGCCACGCGGAAAATCTCCGCCGTCTCGTGCCGCAGGCGCGATTGGTCGCCGTCGCGGACGCCGTCGCCGAGCGCGCGAGAGAAGTTGCGGATGAATTGGAAATCGAGCACTCGTATGGAAGCCTCGAAGCCATGCTCGAGCGCAAGGATCTCGACTGCGTGTTGATTGCCACTCCGGACAAACTTCACGCGCAAGCCGTCGCTTGCGCCGCTCGGGCTGGCAAACACATATTTTGTGAGAAGCCGATAGCCGTGGATCTCAACGATGCTCACGCGGCCGTCGAAGCCGTGGACAAAGCTGGCGTTTCTTTGCAAATTGGTTTCATGCGGCGCTATGACCCCGCATACGCTGCCGCCATGAAACGAATCGAGGCCGGCGAAATCGGAGTGCCGGTGACGTTCAAATCGCTCGGACGGGATAAAGACGCTCCACCCCTCGCGTCGTACCGCTCGAATCTGAACGGGATGCTGCTTTACAGCAACACCATTCACGATTTCGATTTGGCGCGATGGCTGATGCAGGATGAGGTGACGGAGGTTCAGACCTACGCGACTCTTGCGATCCGTCCCGAGATCGCCCAGTTCGGCGACGTCGTCGCCAGCGTCGTCAATCTGAAGTACCGCAACGGCGCGATTGGAAATATCGAGACGCATGCGCAGGCCGTTTATGGCTATGACGTCCGCACGGAAATCGTGGGCTCGAAGGGCTCAATCTTTGTGGGAAGCGTGCGGCAGACGCCGGCCACGTTTTTGGCTGCCAATGGCGGCACCGCCATTCTTGCCGATCATTTCCTCACCCGCTTTGCGGACGCGTACCTGGCTGAACTGCGCGATTTTGTTCAGAACATCTTGAATGATCGGCCGGTCCGCATTTCAGGCGCGGATGGAATAAAGGCGCTGGCGATCGCTGTGGCCGCTGAGAATTCTCACCTGCGATCGGCGCCGGTGAAGGTCACGATGGAACGGTCCGCGGCTTCTCCGTGACGCAAGAAATTGCGCCGCAATGTCAGCGCCACAGGATGCTCGGTTCGGCATGCTTCGCGTGACGAGCCGCGAAATGGGAGCAACGTATGACTCAGGCAACTGCAACCACCTATAAGAGCCCTCTTCACAAAATGACGCAAACCACGCCGACGTGCTTGTGGAACGACTCGGCGTCCATCCCGGAACTGAAGTATTCGATCGAGCATGGGGCCGTCGGGGCAACCTGCAATCCAGTCATCGTCGTCGGCATTCTGAAAAAAGAGATAAATAGCTGGAAAGGCCGCATTCAAGCCCTGATCGAAGAGCTGCCCACAGCGACCGAGGACGAGATTGGCTGGCAATTGGTTCGCGAAATTTCTATCCAGGGCGCCGCGCTGCTGAAGCCGATTTTTGATTCGCATCACGGCAGGAACGGAAGGCTTTCGGTACAGACCGACCCGCGGCTATTTCGTGATTCACAAGCGATCGTCAACCAAGCGGCGGAATTCAGCGGCCTCGCGCCCAATATGATCGTGAAAATTCCGGTCACGAAAGCCGGAATACCCGCGATTGAAGAAGCCACGTATCGAGGGATCAGCATCAACGCCACCGTATGCTTCACGTTGCCGCAGGCGATTGCCGTCGCCGAAGCAGTGGAACGCGGCTTGAAGCGGCGGGAGCGTGAGGGCAAAGATATCGCGTCCATGGGGCCGGTCTGCACCTTGATGGTGGGCCGGCTCGATGACTGGCTGAAAGTCCTGATAGAAAAAGACAACATCGCCATCGATCCTGGCTACGTCGAGTGGGCTGGGGTCGCCGTATTCAAGAAGACGTATCAGATTTTTCGAGAACGGGGCTATCGGATCCGCCTGCTATCGGCCGCGTTTCGAAACCACATGCACTGGAGCGAACTGATCGGCGCCGATGCCGTGATTTCGCCCCCGTACTCGTGGCAAGTTCGTTTCAATTCGAGTGACATTGACGTTCGTTCCAGAATCGAGCAGCCGGTTGCGGCGCACATCGTCGACGAACTCTCCAGAAAATTCGCGGACTTCCGTCGCGCGAGCACAGAACGCGGCCTATCGATCGAGGAATTTGACTCATTTGCCCCGACGCGCAGGACTCTTCGACAATTCATCGCCGCTTGTCACGATCTGGATGCGCTGGTGCGCGACGTCTTGCTTCCCAACCCGGACGCATCCTGACTCTGGCTGGACTGGGGCTCCAACCAATGACAAACTCGAAAAAAGTCGGTTTTGCCGTCCTCGGTCTCGGGGCGATTGCGCAATCCTCCGTTCTGCCCGCCTTCGCAAGAGCCAAAAGGGCCAGGCTTGTGGCTCTGATCAGCAGAGACAAGAAGAAGGCGGCGAGTCTCGCGCGAAAATTCGGAGCGCGATTTGCTTATTCCCAGGAGGAGTATTCTGCCTGCCTCGCCAATCCGGAGGTGTCCGCCATATTCATCGCTACGCCCCAGGGCGAGCACGCAGCTTCCACCATTCAGGCCGCACAGGCAGGCAAGCACGTGTTGTGTGAAAAACCACTGGCTGCCACGGTCGAGCAGTCCGCGGCGATGGTGCAAGCCTGCCAAGAACACAACGTGCATTTAATGACGGCTTATCGAAAGTATTTCGAGCCCGGCGCACTTTTTCTGAAGCAGCTCATTCAACGCCGCGAGCTTGGCCGAATCGACGTGATGCACACCGGGTTCAGTGAAACGTTTACGCCAGGTGTCTCTCCGGCGTGGCTGGTGGATCCGCAATTGAGTGGCGGCGGTCCTCTGATGGATTTGGGAGTATATTGCGTAAATACCACTCGTTGGCTCGCGAACGAAGATCCTGTGGAAGTCGCGGCGCAGAGTTGGGTAAACAATCCCGCGCGGTTCAGCAAGATCGAGGAAGGAATAACCTTTCGACTGCGCTTCCCAAGCGGAATGGTCGTATTGGGCAGCTCATCGTACGCAACAGCCCCCTCTTCGTTCCTCGTCGTTCAGGGATCCAAGGGCTGGGCGACGCTCGTGCCTGCCTATACCATGGAACTGGAGCGAAGGCTTATCGCCACAATCGGGAAACGCCGGATGGATCGAAAATTCAAGGTCATTGATGAGTTTGCGGTCGAGCTCGACGCGTTTGCATCGGCGATTCAAATGAATCGCCCGGTCGAATGCGATGGTGTGCAAGGACACCGCGATATGATTATCATCCGAGCTATTTACGAGGCGGCGGCGACGCGGAAGGCGGTCGCAATTCAATATTGACGCGCAACGCCTAAGGCGCGGGCGATCCGCTCGCAAGCACGTGAGACACGCAAAAGCATTCTGAGCATGAACTGATCGCCATGACCCGTTTGCGAAACACCGCAGGAAGAAAGGCCGGAAAAGCGGCCAGCATCTACGATGTTGCCCGCGAGTCCGGCGTCTCCGTCTTCACCGTCTCCGCGGTAGTCAACAATAAGAGCCATGTCGGCAAGCGGCTCCGCGACCGCGTGGAAGCCGCCATTCAGAAACTCAATTACCGTCCCAATCTCGTAGCCAGAAGTCTGGCCAAGCAGCGCACTCACACCATCGGCATGATTGTCCCCGACATCGCGAATCCTTTCTTCCCGATGGTCGTCCGTGGCGCTGAAGATGCTGCACAAAAGCACGGCTACAATCTTCTTTTGTGCAATAGCGATGACAGCCTCGAAAAAGAAGAGACCGCCGTCGAGCTCTTGCTCTCCAAGCGAGTGGATGGAATTTTGTTGACGAAAGCCAGCGAGGATTTCAGTCCTTCACTCCGGCAAATGATCAAAGATGTCAACGTTCCTTTCGTCCTGGTCATGCGCACCTACTCCAAATTGACCAACGACGCCGTGATTACCGACGATTACCAGGGCGCCTACGACGCGGTGTGCCACTTGGCTCGTTCCGGCCGCCTTCGCTTGGGACTCATCAGTGGCCCCTTGAAAGTCAGCAACGCGTTGGCGCGCTGGGAGGGTTTTCACGACGCGCTCAAGGCCGAAAAACTTCCCTATGATCCCAAGTTAATCGTCGAGGGAGACTACCGAATTGAATCGGGTTATCGCGCCGGACATTCCCTGCTCTCCCATCGGCCCGATGGAATCTACGTGGCCAACCATCTGATGACGATCGGATTGTTGAAAGCGGCCGACGAAATGGGCTTAAGGTGCCCGGAGGACTTCGGCCTCGTCAGCTTCGATGATTATCCCTGGCTGGGCATTTTTCGCCCTCGTCTGACCACCGTGGAACTGCCCAAGCATCAGTTGGGCAGCGAAGCGGCCGAACTGTTGATCCGGCGGATTGCAGGAGATGACGCTAAAGCCGTCGTCAAAAAGCTTCAACCCGAGTTGCGGATACGTGAGTCCTGCGGTTTCGCTTTGAATATGTCGCGTGAGCACGCAACCCGGAAATAAAGAACGCGCGGTGCTCCGCTCGAGTCCGATTCATCAGACTACGATTGGCTGAAATCGAAGAGTTTTGGCCGGACTCGAAAACCTTTTGACTTGAACGCCGCGTACACGAATCCGATTCCCAGCCAGATCAGGCCTGCATACTTCGTCCACGTCTGCAAGCTGATCAGCAACACAAAGCAAAACACAAATCCAAATGAAGGAACGAAGGCGTCCACGAAAAAGTTTCGATGCCCCACTGCCTCCGGTGAAAACCAGAATTGGCGCAGCGCCGAGACGTTTACTCCCATGAACGCCAGCAAGGCTCCAAACGTCACCACTTCCGCGGCGAGCTCCCACGGGATCGTCAGCACCGCGATATACGCGAGCACTCCCACGATCCACACGTTGTAGATCGGGTTGCCTTTCTTGGCGCTCAAATGTCCGAAGATTTTCTTCGGAAGGACGTCGTCACGCCCCATGCTGTAGAGCAACCGCGCTGCGCCAACGTGTCCGGCAAGTCCGCAGGCAAGACTCGAGACGAGAAGCATGACTCCGTAGGCCGCGAAAAGAAGCTGGCCCCCGGCCACCCGCGCCACGTCCATAAATGCGGTCTCTGGATTGGCAAGCGTCGTGTAATTCGGCCACACTCGTTGGGCAATGTAGACCTGGAAGCCGCTAAAAAGCCCGGTGAAAACGCAAACCAGCACCGAGGCGAGTAAAACGTTCCGCCTCGGATTCTTGACCTCCTCGGCCAAAATTGAAACGCCGTCAAAGCCGATGAACACAAGAGCGGCGAGTGACGTACCCGAAGCCACCGCGCGCAGATTGAATGTCTCCCGGTTGTAGATTGGCTGCATCGAGAAGAGCCCCGCAAAGTGTTCTCGCAACACGATATAGCGGAAAGATTCGACCAGGAACACCGCGGTCACCAGCACCATGAACGCGAGCATCAGTTCGTCCGTCCGCGCCGTGAATTTGATTCCCTGCACCGTGATGACCGTCATGAATCCCACTGCCAGCGCCGCTAAAATCCAGAACGGAAATCGAGGCATCATCCGCTGGACCGCCAGAACTGCGTACAGTGCATTCTGAATCGGCTGAAACAGGTATTCGAGGAACATCGCCCAGCCAATGATAAATCCCAGATGCGGGTTCAAACCTCGGCTGATGTAGGTATAAACCGATCCTGCTGAAGGATAAATCGCGGCCATCCGGCCGAAGCTGACCGCCGTCACCGACATCGCCACCATCGCCAACAGAAGCGTTGTCACTGCGTGGCCCCGAGAGAGGACTTGCGCTTCCCCGAACAGTGGCACCGCGGCAATCGGCGAGGTCAGGATGATGCCGTAATAGATTAAGTCCCAAAGACTTAGGACGCGCTTAAGATGAGGCTCCGCCGCTCCGCCTGACGGCCCTGCATTTGGAGTCCCGGACACTGGCTGCTCTATTCCTGCATCAATCTGGCAGATCTTCGATGATTCGCGCTAACCGCTTATCCGATTCGATCACTTTTCGCGTTCGGCGACTTGTTGTCGATCCGAATTCCTCCGGCCGTCCTTGATGCCCGCGCCGTCGCGGATTACCGCACGAGCGGCACACGCGGGTCGAGTTCATTCCAGGTCGCCTTGAGCCATACATGATTCGGATCTTCCGTCACCGCAAGCGTTCGCGACGTCCCCGCGAGAAAGTTGAGGTAATACACGTTGTAACCCGGCCCGGCCACCACCGGGTGGAAGCCCGACCGCACCAAAACAGCATCGCCGTCGTTGACTCGCACGACGGTGTCGCTCGAATTATCAGCCGCGTACAAACGCTGCAGTGCGAAACCCTCAACGGGACGGTCGATTCTGTAATAGTAAATTTCATCGAGGTCCACTTCTGCGGGCGGATTATGGACATCGTGTTTGTGCGGAGGGTAGCTCGACCAATTCCCTCCCGGCGTGTACACCTCAATCACCACGATCTTGTCGGCTGGAAAGTTGGTGCCAATGACTTCCACAATCTGCCGCGAAGCGTTTCCGCCGCCGCGGGGCCCTGATACGACG
>DASPVY010000395.1:0-3147 GCA_035622115.1 Candidatus Acidiferrales bacterium | reverse complement strand
AACTTCGCGCTGTCGCACGTGCGCCCGGGGATCTACGACATCACTTTCGTGAAGGATGGCTTTGAATTTCTTCTCTATCCCCACATCATCGTGAAAAAAGGGGAGGCCGTCAATTTAAGCATCATGGTAAACCGCTCGGCGGCGGCGTCTCCGAAATAAACTCGCTAGGCAAATCTGAGGACTTCCTGGACAGCGCGATGAGCCTGGTCAATCGCAGCATCCGTGTACGCTCGCCCGGCGGCATCGGAATTTGCGATTGAAATGCGGCCAAAGCGCTGCCGGCCGATCGCGCAGGGCCGTTGATTCTCCGGCACGTGGGGATCGGAGAGCGATTCGTATTCGTAGGCATAACCGTGCGCCCAGCGATTCACGGTAATCGCAGCGATGTCGCGCGCCGGATCGAACCCCGCAGGCCCAAGCATGCGTTGCAATTGGTCGCGGATGTTGCGCTCGATCACGGAGAAATGCGTGGAATACAGTTCGCCGCGGCCCTGGCGATACTGGTCGCGCCTGGGAATGCCGGGCACGCATGGCGAGCGCATCATGAAGAGCACCATCGGTTCATTCGGATCGCCTGGGAATTTATATTCACCGAGGCTTACGGGGAAATCGAGCGCAACATAGGTGTGGTAGCCGGCTGGCGCTACGATCTGATGTATTCCGAGCTTCTGAAAGACGGTCCAGTTCCGAATCGCGACGTGTGTGTAGAGGTAGGGCACCTTAACGCCGAGGTGCAGCGCCTCTTGCTGCTTCTCCGGAAGTTCCGGGCACAGATGTGGAATCATCATGTTGTAGCAGGCGAGCACGCATGACTTGGCCTCGAGAGTCTGCAGCTTTCGATCGCGGACGTACGCGAGTTCGACTTCCTGCGAACTCTGCAGCGGGCCGACGTGGCGCACTCGTACTGCCGTGCTGTTCAACCGGATTCGCACGCGCGTGCCTTCAACGTCGAGACGCGAGTAGTCGACGTGGGCGGTCACGACGTCTTCCATCGTCTGCCCCGGAACAGAGCCTGGAATGAGCGAGCGGACCAAAAGCCGTGCGATCGACGCATTGCCATCGGGAAAATGAAAGATATATGGCTCTTCTTCGCCCATTTCGCCCAAGCCCATGCCGTCGAAGCCCGCATAGGTGAACGAGCCGTAGTCGTCGCCTTCGAAATAACAAGTCAGCGCCGAAATCGCGTCGATCCCCACGCCGAACAAGTCGGCGGGATACGTCTGGAAGAAGGGCAACGCGTCGGGGTGCACGTGACATAGCTTCGTCAAAAAATCCGAGTAGCTGATCTTCGCCAGTCGCGCCCACTTCTCGTGGCGCGAGAGGCCCGGCAGATAGTCGCGTTTCTCGGTGTACACGCGCTCGATGTCACGCCGGGCAATTTCAGAGAGCGGCGACTTGGCAAGGAAATCCCGCCAAGGGGTTGTGCCCATTCCAGTGACCAACCGGTCGTCACCAAAGGTCTCACGATTGAAAAAGCACGCCGTTCCAAGATTGGAATAAAGCTTGCGATCGTAGGCCTTGAAGAATCGCCGCGTGTCGACGCCCAGCTCACGCAGCAGGCCCTTCGCGACTGCACTGTAGCCGCCCGGAGTATCGATCGATTGCGTCCCGCCGTTGCTCAGGAGCAGCCGCTTGCCGACTTGAAATTCGTTGCGTTTGGCGTGGCCGCCGAAGTCGTCATGATTTTCTAAAATCAAAATCCGCGCGTGAGGTCCAGCGTGGCGCCGATAGAAATAAGCCGCCGCGAGCCCGCTGATGCCGCCGCCGACGATGACAAGGTCGTACTTCTCGCCTGTGTTTTCGGGCTCTCCAGCCGAATCCCAAAACGCGCCGTCCCGCAATTGGTGGGCGATCTCAAAGGAACCTGCATGATTTCCTCGCAGGCCAATTTGCGCTGGAGGATCGTAGCGTGGATCGGCCGGGGTGATGCCCTGTTCGAGGAGGGGATCGCGCCCGGAGACGTCCGGGCCTTTATCCTGCGCCCGAAGATACCCCGGAGGCGCAATTGACGCGCCGACGACCAGGGCCACGCCGTTCATGAAATCGCGACGCGTGATTTTCCGATACATTCCGAGTTCACGGTCGCGCGGATCGCGGCTCATCAGCTCTCCTCAGTGTTTGTGTGGCGGGCTATTTTCCCCAAGATTGAGGGATTTTAGCAAGGTTTTCGAAAGCACGATCCGATGAGTGCCGCGAGGATAAATCAGGCAACGAATCGTCCATCCGCTTTATCAAATGTACTAGGGGCAACACTCCTATGAACTTGGCGATCGATCGCGCGGCCGCATTCATCCGCGCGTTTGGTTGGACCTGCAAAGCTTTGCCGTCGAAAACAATCGCCGCCCGCCCAAGCGCAAGGGATGCGCGCCAGCCGAGCATCGGCTTTGTCCTTTTTCATTGAATGTTTCGGCCACCCAAGCGTCTGACGGCTGTTTACCCATTCTCGCTGCGCGACGAATCGCCGGGTCCAAACGACCAGACGAGTGGTCTAAACTGAAAGGAGGGGAAGGCAGGCTCGTGGGACGCAAGCATATTTCGCGGCGAAGACTGCTGAAGGATCTCGCCTGCGCCGGAGTCTGCGCGCCGCTCGTGATTCGCGATCGTCGTCTCCTCGCGCCTGCGCTCGCAATGTCCGTCGATCATCCCGGCCCGCGAAGCCGCAACGAACTCACCGAATCGGACGACGCATTCCTCGAGGATTTGGAAAAATCCAATTTCTTCTTTTTTTGGGAGCAGACAAACCCTCAGACAGGCATGGTGAAGGACCGCTGCAACGTGCGCGCTCCGGACGCTCGGATCCTCGGGAGTATCGCCGCAACGGGATTCGGCCTGACGGCACTCTGCATCGGCGATAAGCGGGGCTTCGTATCGCAGCGGGAAGCGCGCGATCGGGTGCTGACGACTCTCCGTTTCGTGAGGAAGAAACTCCCGACGGAGCGAGGCTTCTACTACCACTGGTGCAACATCAATACCGGTGAACGCGTCTTGCAATCCGAAGTGTCATCGGTCGACACCGCCATTCTGCTTTGCGGCGTGATGACGTGCAGCGGCTACTTCCAGCATTCAGAGATCAGCGAGCTGGCGCACGAGATTTTGAACCGTGTGGATTGGAACTGGCTTTCGGAAGACACCCGCGTGCTGCCGCAT
>DASPVY010000394.1:0-3059 GCA_035622115.1 Candidatus Acidiferrales bacterium | reverse complement strand
GAGCGTGTATCACGGGGCTTCCCGCGCCCCTCGTGGTCGGCTGTGCACCGCCTTCCGCGTGGACTGCTCCCGCTTCTCTTGCGGCTACGACGCCGCTGCCCTTGAAGTCGCCGGGCTTGTCCGTGGCGGCGATGGGCGGCGCGCCATGGTTGACCTTGGAGCGAAGTTGATCATTGTTCCGCGCTTCCTCGATGTGTTGGGTTTGCGCGGCAACCGGGCCAACGTGCTGTTCGTGCGCGGCGGCTTCTTCTGCAGCGGTCGGACGAGCGGTCAAGCCGCCGTTTCCGCCGTTATAGCTGACGCGCGTCACATTGTTGTTCACAATCTTGGTTTCATAAGTGTTGTGAATGATGGTCACGTTGACGTGGCTGACGGCGGTGTTGTAGAAAAAATGTCCGCCTTCCCAGCGCCCGCCGACGAAGCCGGTTCCGAAATATCCAAAGCCGTAGTTGACGCCGCCGTAGAATCCGACGACCGGGCCCCAATATCCCGCGGTGAAGAAGAACCCGCCGCTACCCCACCCCCAGTATCCAGGAGTCCAAAGGAAGCCCGGTTCCGGCGCGAGAATCCAAGTGCCGGGTACCCAATAGTAGTCGTCGAAGTCGGGGTCCCAAGCCCAGTATCCGGGCGTCCAGATATAGCCGTCGCCCGGGCAGAGCGGTTGGTCATAAACCGGAAGTTCAGGTGGAGCGATCGTGACGGCAACGCCCACTCCAATTTGGGCGGCGGATGGGGTCGGCATCATCAGACAGAACAGCGCGGACAAGAGGGCTAAGGCGAGTGAACGAAGCAACATGTTTGTGCGCATTCTTCTCCTTTTGCTGGGCTGGCCAGCCAGTCGCTCAATTGAGTTTAAGCGTCACGCGTTGGGGCATCCATACAGCAGGGGATGTAAAACCTTAGGTGCCATTGCTGTACGAGAAAACGCGGTGGAAATCGCCGGCCCCAGCGCAGCCGAAAGTTTGCGCGAACGGGTGGCATTTAGGCAAGCGATTCTTGGCGCGGTATACGCGAGGCATGACGCACGAGAGGCCAGCGATGATCAGCGAGGAAATTTCGCGATCCCCAGAGCGGCCGGAATTGACTTGCACGGGGCGCGGGCCTAACATCCGCGGCACGAAGGCTACCGCACGCAGAAAATCGCTCGCGTGTTGCACGACGCACACGGGTTGGCAATCGCGCACAGATCGCCGAGCACCGGCATAATCACGCGCGAAAACGTGCGACAGTAATTGAATCGGCTTCAGAACTGCATCTTGGCGCTTTACGCCCGACACTTGCGCGTTGGAGAGGATGTGAATTCATCGAGAACCGCGGATCGAGAAGCGCATCTGCGCGGCGAGAACGACGCACGACGACGGCCATGCCATCGTTTTCGGATTTACTGGGCCGTAGCGCCGCTGGCACTTCTGGTGATGTGGCCGGGCTTCGTGAACGCCCAGAACGCAGCGCCGAACTCCAGCACCGATGTTGACGCTGATTCAGACACGGCCCCGCCGTGCGACGGAGCGCAAGAGACGCAAGCGGCGCAGGAGACGCAGGATCGCGCCAGCGCGGATTCCGATCAACAGGCGCCGGCAAAAACACCCGCCCCGGCGTGCCCGCAGAAGCCGGGCGAAGATTCGCAGGGCGATCAGACAAAGCGAATACTGGGCGTGATGCCCAACTATCGCGCGGTTGGCGCCGATCTGCTTCTGCCGCCGCTCTCTCCGCGTGGAAAATTCGTACTCGCGACGCACGATAGCCTGGACTATACGTCGGCGCTCTTTGCGGGAGCTCTCGCCGCATACAAATTCGGCACCGCGGCCTATCCTGAATTTCATTCGGGGTACGCTGGCTACGGGCGCTATTTGTGGCGCGCGTTTGTCGATCAGGCCGTCGGCAACTACTTCACGGAAGCCATTGTGCCAACGGTGCTGCACGAGGACCCGCGCTATTACACGCTCGGGCACGGCGGATTCCTCAAGAGAACGTACTACGCGATCACGCGGCTCGTGGTGACCAAGACCGACGCCGGAGGGATGCGCTTCAATTTCTCCGAAATCGTGGGCAATGGACTGGGCGCGGGCGTCGCGAATTTTTACTACCCGGCGCAAGAGCGGACTCTCGGCAGGAACATGGAAAACTGGGGCACACAGGTCGGGGCCGACGGCGTGGCCAACGTCGTCAAGGAATTCTGGCCGGACGTGCGACGAAAACTGTTGAAACGCAAGCTCGGCGGATCGGCAGCAGATCGCTGAAGACAGCCGTCACGGCGCAGCGGCTCCGGCGCGCGAGCAGGGAATCCACCGCCCGAATATTTCGACCTTCCAGCGTGATAGTATGGGCCGCGCAAATTTTCCGCTACGCGCCGAATAAACCAGGAGACTCCCCTTGAACCATTTCCGGGTGCGTATGGTTTTGACCCGAAGCTTGAAATGCTGGGCTGTAATTCTCGCAATTTCGTCGATTTCGTACGCTCCGCTGGCGGCGCCGGCGCTGCCGAATACCGAGCCGAAGAAGATTATTATCGACACTGATCCAGGTACAGATGACGCGATTGCGCTGCTCCTCGCGTTCCACTCGCCGGAGGTAAAAGTTGAGGCTGTAACCACGGTTGCCGGCAACGTGACCGTGGATATGGGGCTCGACAACGCGCTCAAGATCGCAAGCCTGGTCGGCCGCTGCGATGTGCCGATTGCCAAGGGCGCCACACGGCCCTTGATAGAGCCGCTGGCGACGGGACTCTTCTGGAACGGGCCGGGAGGAGTTGGCGGCGCAAAACTCCCGCCGGCCAAATGCCAGGCGAGCGCGGCATTCGGGCCGGATCTGATCATCGAGACGATTCACAAATTTCCCCATGAAATTACGCTCGTTCCGATTGGGCCGCTGACGAACATCGCTCTTGCAATTGGCAAGGACCCGTCGATCGTGCCGCTGGTGAAGGAAGTGATTCTGATGGGCGGAGGCATCAGCGGCGGCAATGTGAATGCTGTCGCGGAGTACAACGTCCATAGCGATCCGGAAGCGGCGGCGATGGTGTTCAATGCCGGCTGGCCGATCACCATGGTAGGACTCGA
>DASPVY010000393.1:0-3982 GCA_035622115.1 Candidatus Acidiferrales bacterium | reverse complement strand
TCGATTTCGAGCTGGTGACGCACACCGGCGCCGGCGCCTACGAATGCGGCGAAGAATCGGCACTGATGGAATCTCTCGAAGGCAAGCGCGGCTACCCGCGCATCAAGCCTCCGTTTCCGGCAGTCGTCGGACTGTACGGCTGCCCCACGGTGATCAACAACGCCGAATCGCTCAGCACCATCCCCGCCATCATCCGCGGCGGCGGCGAATGGTACGCCGGCCTCGGCACTCCCAAGAACGGCGGCACGCGGCTCTATTCGATATCCGGCCACGTCAATCGCCCAGGCATTTACGAACTTCCGCTCGGCTTTCCGCTCCGCAAACTGATCTATGAAGTTGCGGGCGGTATCCGCGACGGGAAGAAGCTGAAAGCCGTGATCCCCGGCGGCACTTCCTGCCCGCTGCTTTCCGCCGAGGAAATCGACGTGGCCATGGATTTCGATTCGGTCGCGAAAATCGGCTCCATGCTCGGCTCGGGCGGCACCGTGATCATGGACGAGAATACCTGCATGGTCGACGTCGCGCGCCGGATCATGCATTTCTACGCGCACGAATCCTGCGGCTGGTGCATACCCTGCCGGGAAGGAACGGCGTGGCTGCGCAAGATGCTCGACCGCTTTCACGAGGGCCGCGGCTGCGCGGAAGATATTCCGTTGGTGGGCGAGCTCGCGCAGAATATGCTGGGCCGGACGTTCTGCCCGCTGGGTGACGCGGCAGCGATGCCGACCATCAGCATCGTCAAGAAATGGCAGAACGAGTTCGAGGACCATCTCCGCGGGAAATGCGCTTACAAAACCGCCGCGGATTTGATTGAAATGGGTCAGTGACGTGGGGGCGAATAGGCCCAAATAGTGTGGCGATTAGGGACGCGTCCGCCTCCTGTGTTTTCAATGACTTACGGGCAGTTCAAAAACCGTCGGTGTGGCGATTAGAAGTCGGGAAAAAGGGCCGCCCGGGATTCGATTTCCATGGCTGAACAAAAACAAATTACCTTCTCATTGAACG
The DNA here is from genome assembly GCA_035622115.1 of Candidatus Acidiferrales bacterium. Taxonomy (GTDB): domain Bacteria; phylum Acidobacteriota; class Terriglobia; order Acidiferrales; family UBA7541; genus Palsa-147. Next base: position 2,977 of record DASPVY010000393.1, on the reverse strand, counting down.
GCCACCAGGTCAGCGTTCCCGCGGGCACGCTGGTGATCGCGGCGGCGAAACGCGAGCAGACCGAAGTGCCGTCATTCTGCTATTACAAGGGCCTCACTTTGCAGGCCGCTTGCCGGATGTGCCTGGTGGAAGTCGAAAAGATGCCGAAGATGCAGACGGCGTGCACACTCGTGGCGACGGAAGGCATGGTCGTCCGCACCGACACGCCACAGGTTCACAAGGCGCGCAAAGACATGCTCGAGTTTCTGCTCTCGAATCATCCGCTCGATTGCCCCGTGTGCGATAAAGGCGGCGAGTGCGAATTGCAGGACATGACCTTCCGCTACGGCCTGGATCACAGCCGCTTCAACGAAGAGAAGCTGCATTACCCGGAAGAAAAATGGTCGCCGCTCGTCTATTACGATGCGCCGCGCTGCATTCTCTGCTTCCGCTGCGTGCGCGTGTGCGATGAGGGAATGGACGTGAAGGCGCTCGGCGTGGGCGCGCGCGGCGTGCAATCCGTGATCCTGCCGAACGATTCCGAGGCGCTGGCCTGCGAAGAGTGCGGCATGTGCATTGACATTTGCCCGGTGGGCGCGCTGACCAGCGGCACGTACCGCTATCAAACGCGGCCGTGGGAGATGACATACGTTGCGAATCCTTGCGCACACTGCTCGAACGGCTGCAAGACCACCCTCAGCGTGCGCAACAACGAGGTTTTGCGCGGGAACAATCGCGACCAGTCCGGAATCAACGGAGAATTTTTGTGCGGCAAAGGGCGCTTTGGATTTGATTTTCTGAACAACGCGGAACGCGTTCGCCAGCCGCTGATCCGCCGCAACGGCAAGCTCGAACCCGCCAGCTGGGAAGATGCGTTCGAGGAAATCACGCGGCGGTTCAAGCAGGCGCGCGACAAGCATGGGGCTTCGGCCCTGGGCGTGATCGGTTCGAATCGCACCACGAACGAAGAGAATTATCTTCTGAGCCGTTTCGCGCGCTTGAATCTTGGGACGAACAATATCGATCACCATCGCACCGCGGATTACGCCGGCCTCGCCGCCGCGCTCGGACCAAATTCGGCGAATTCGCTGGCCACGATCGCAAACATATACGCCGCTTCGGCAGTGCTGGTGATTGGCAACGATCCCTCGCAGCAAAATCCGCTGGTGGCATGGCAGATTCGCACGGGCCGCCGCCATCACGGCGCGAAGCTCTACATCCTCAATTCGCAGCCGAGCAAATTAGAGCGGCTGGCCGAACAAGCGATTCGCGTGGCGGCGGATGGCGAAGGCTCCGCCGTGCAATGGCTGGCGAGAGGCCGAGGCAGCCTGGCTTCTGAAGTTTTGGCGGAGCTGGCAAAACTCAAGAGTTCGCTCGAAGCGGCGAGCGATGTGGTCATCGTGTTCGGCGCGGCTCTGGCTGGCCCCGCGATACGCAATCTTGTGGCGTTCGGCTCGCGGCTCGCGGGACGCACGCGGTATATGGCCCTCGGCGATTACGCCAATTCGCGCGGAGCCGCCGACTTCGGCGTCCTGCCAGACCGCTTGCCGGGATACGCGCCGCTGGCGGACGCCGCTGAACGCGCGCGCTTCAGCAAGCTATGGGGCGGCGAAATTCCCGCTTCCACCGGCCTGACCGCGAAACAGATGATGGACGCAGCCGTTTCCGGAAAATTGAAGGCCCTTTACGTCGTGGGGGCGAATCCGGTGAAAACATTCGGCGCGAAATCCGGGGAAAAACTCGGCAAACTCGACCTGCTCGTCGTCCATGATCTTTTTCTTACCGAGACATCGAAGCTTGCCGATGTCCTTTTGCCCGCCGCATCGTCCTACGAAAAAGACGGCACAATCACGAGCACTTCCGGCGAAGTGCAGCTCACTCATCGCTCCATCGATCCGCAGGGCCCGCGCAGCGACTTCGATTTGATACGAATTCTTTCATATCAGCTTTCGCAACTCGGGATGGGTCCGGCCACCCGGCATCGCACGCCTGAATCCGCATTTGATGAAATCCGGCAGCATGTGGCCGGATACGCCTTGTCGTATCTGGATCTGCTGGCGGGAGAAGCAGATCGGGCGACGCCGGGAGCAATCCGCGTGGACGATTCATACGACGTTCCGCCCAAGACAATTTTCTCTTCTCACGATTCTCTCTTTTCCAGTGGAACGTTGGGCCGCTATTGTTCCAAGCTCAATTCTTGTAACGAGGCCAAAGATATCCCGTGGAGTTCGCCACCCAACATCCGATCCTGGTGGTATCGATAGTCAAAGTTGTCGTTCTGCTGTTCGTATTGATGACGGCGCTTGCCTATCTCACCTGGTTCGAACGCAAAGTAGTCGCGCGAATTCAATCGCGGCTCGGACCGCTGTACGTCGGCGCCCATGGATTGCTGCAGCCGCTGGCCGACGGCCTCAAGTTTCTTTTCAAAGAGGATCTGACGCCGCCGGCTTCGGACAAGTTCGTCTACGTCCTAGCGCCCTTTCTGGCGTTGTCGCTGGCCTTGACCACGCTGGCGCTGATTCCATTCGGCCCGGCGACGATCACGATTCTCGGCCAGCCGACCAGCCTGGGCATCGCCAACGTCAGCATCGGATTGCTCTTCCTTTTTGCGATCACTTCGATTGGCGTGTACGGGGTGGCGCTGGCGGGCTGGTCGTCGAACAGCAAATATCCGCTGCTTGGCGGCTTGCGCAGCTCCGCGCAAATGGTGAGCTACGAAGTTGCGTTGACGCTTTCCGTGGTCGGCGTTGTTCTGCTGGCGGGCACCCTGAATTTCAGCGAGATCATCAACGGACAAACCGGCCGCTTCCTGCACTACATTCCCCGCTGGAATGTGATTCCGCAAATCGTAGGCTTTGTCTGCTATTTCATCGCAGCCATCGCGGAGACGAACCGCGTCCCCTTCGATTTGCCGGAAGCCGAGACGGAATTGGTGGCCGGCTTTCACACCGAATATTCGAGCTTCAAATTCGCGATGTTTTTCATGGCCGAATACGCC
>DASPVY010000392.1:0-2080 GCA_035622115.1 Candidatus Acidiferrales bacterium | reverse complement strand
CTCGATGCATCCGGAAAATTCTTCGAGCCGCTCTGGACGAATTTCCTTCCCGGTGCGGACGCCGGCATTCTCGATTGGTATACGATTTTGATCGGAGTCGCGGCTCTCGCCGCGCTGGCCATGCACGGAGCCTTGTGGGTCACTCTAAAAACGAGCGGGCCGGTTTCGTCGCGATCGTCGCAATTCGTGTCGAGAATATGGTGGCTCGTCGCTCTTCTCACTGTCCTGATCACCGTCTCAAGCTTCAAACTTCAGCCTCAACTTGCATCCGGCCTCCGCTCCCGGCCGTGGGGCTTGATTTTTCCGGTTCTGGCCGTCGCCGGTTTGCTGGGCGTTTTTTACTTCGAGCGCCGCCGCGACGAATTGAGCGCCTTCCTGGCCTCTTGCGCTTACATTCTTGGCATGCTCACCAGCGCCGCCTGCAGCCTGTATCCGTTTGTTTTGCCCGCGGCCACAAATCCCATTTACGGCCTTACCGTGTATTCGGCGCACGGTCCTGAACATGGGCTTCGCGTCGGTTTCTTCTGGTGGATTCTGGGAATGGCGCTCGTGGCGGGATACTTCATCTTCACCTATCGCCGTTTTTCGGGAAAGGTCACTATTACCGGCGACAACGAAGGCTACTGATCGGAATGCAGTTTTGGGCGCCGGTCGCGCTTCGGGCATTTTGCTGTCATTTCGGAATCCCGATGGCCCACGTATACCCGTCGGGATCTTCAAGGATGACATCGCGCCATCCGTGCGGCTTATCCTGTGCAGGTTGCAGGACCTTCGCCCCCGCTGCTCGCGCGCGTTTCTCGAGTTCGTCCGGATCCATATGAAACAGCCGCAGCTCTGCTCCGAACCCGCGTCTCACGCCCGCCGCAAGTTCGGCGCGCCATGCGTGCTTATCGTAGGTGTGATCTGCATGAATAATGAATTCCAGCCGCGCCACGCGCATCGCAGCGAAATCGCGGTCGGAATGTTGCACGGTCGCGCCGAAAACGTCACGATAAAACTCGATTGAGCGGTCGATGTTGCGCACCAGCAGATTGACGGTGAACGCCGGCATCTGCCGGCCATATTCGTCGGCAGACATCCACGGCTGTTGCGCGCGTTCATTCATCTTCCGAGCTTCTTATGCCTCTTCCTCCCCTACTGTTCGCGGCTGGATGCGTCCTGGCTGCGCTCCTGGGTCGCGTGCGGCTTGGCGATGTCGCCCAATAGATCCGGCTGCGATTCCACGCGCTCCAGGTGTGGGAAGCGCAGCCCGCCGTGATAATCCACCGTCAACGCCTTCACATACGGGCCGTTAGCCACCAGAAAACTGATCGGATCGGCGCTCAATTTCGCTTTTTCAATGGCCTGGCCGATCGCCTCTACTGAGAACTGCCTCCCGTTCACCGCGACGATGCGCATCCCCGGGCCAAATCCAGCCGCGTACGACGGGCCGCCGTGAATCACATCGGCCACTCCGCCCTCTTCATCCACCAACAGTCCGATCGAGTCGCGGAGATCGAGGCGATGCGTTGCTTCCTCCGAGGCCGACTGGACATCGTTCGGCGCTTCGTTGTAGACGAGTTTCCATCCGCCATTCTCAATTCCGCCCAACGGCGCGTGCGGAGAAGTAGAGGTGAGCCGGTCCGTGAGCAGCGTCCGCCAGTCATACGCCGCCACAGTATTCAGCGCCGTCACCACATCGTCGAACGTGTACGTCTTGAGCTCCGGTTTACCGCCCGGGCCGCCTTCAAAGAGCTTGCAGAAATCATCGATCGATTTCTTGTTTTGCGTGAGCAGGCGAATTCGCGTGTCCACTTCCAGCCAGATCAATTCGCCTTCATCGTAATAGTCGGTCCCGCGGCGCCAATTTCCCCAGTCGATGCCCGTAAAATAAAGCAGCTGTGCTGCGTCCGCGGTGTCCTGAAGCGGCCGCCAGGTTCGGCCGGTTTGATGCTCATACGTTGCCGCGATCTCCGCGAGATGCTCGCGATATTCTTGCTGCGTGTAAAGTCCGCTGCGCGCCGTCAGCACGTTCCCCAGATATTCCGTCAGCCCTTCGTAGACCCACAGCAAATCGTCTTTCATCGGCTGCTGGTAATCC
>DASPVY010000391.1:0-10671 GCA_035622115.1 Candidatus Acidiferrales bacterium | reverse complement strand
GCAGCGGCGCCGGTACGTGAAGACGATCGGCGTCGTCTTCGGCCAGCGGACGCAACTCTGGTGGGACATCGCCGTGATCGAGTCGTTCAAGCTGCTACGTCGCATCTACGAAGTCTCGCAGGCGGATTTCGACGCAAGGATCGAGCTATTCAACAGCATTCTGGGCATCAGGGATTATCTGCACACGCCGGTGCGGAAGCTTTCGCTTGGCGAACGCATGCGCTGCGACCTGGCGGCTGCGCTGCTGCACAACCCTCCGCTGCTCTTTCTCGATGAGCCGACGATCGGGCTCGATGTTGTGGCCAAACATCACATCCGTGAATTTTTACGAGAGATCAATCGCGAATTTCACACGACCGTCCTTTTGACCACGCACGATCTGGACGACATCGAAGAACTGTGCCGCCGCATCTTGATTATCGACCACGGCAAAGTGATATTCGACGGCGAGCTTCGCGAACTGAAGCACCGTCTGCTGCGGATAAAGCAAGTGAAGTTTGTGCTCAAGGACGGCGCCGATGCTCCGAAACTCGCCCGTTTCGCGGTGGATGGGGTGGAACTGCAGCGGGTGGACGAACTGACATACCGGTTCAGCTTTGATCGAACGCACGTATCTGCGGCCGATTTGATCCGGCGGATTCTGGCGAGCGTAGAGGTGCGCGACCTCCTGATCGAAGACGAACCCATCGAGGAAATCATCAAACGCATCTACGCCGGCAACGCTTCGCTCGAGGTCACGGCGTGAGCGCGCTCGCGGCCTATCGGGAATTCGCACGCATCGGCTTTGTGAACATTATCGCGTTCCGGCTGCGCTACTACACCGGAATTCTCACCTACCTCATCAATGTGACGGTCTACTACTTCATCTGGAGCGCGGTCTACAAAGGCGGTGGAACGATCGCGGGCTACGGGCTATCGCAGATGGTGACTTACGTCAGCATTGGATGGATTCTGCGATCGTTCTACTGGAACACGATTGATCAGGAAATGGCCTACGAAGTAGTCGAAGGCAAGATCGCCGTGGATTTGATCAAGCCCGTGAGCGAATTGTGGATGTGGTTCAGCCGGGCCATGGGCGAATCGGCGTTTCGGCTGCTGCTACTGAGTTTGCCGACTGCGATTGTGGTGGGCTTGATTTTTCCGGTGCGCGGTCCGGCGTCGAGAGCGGACATGGGCCTCTTCATGATCGCGGCTGCGGGCAGCTTTTGCATCATGGCCGCGATAAATTTCATGATCGGCACGTGCGCGATTCCGCTGAAATCCATTTTTGCGTTAATCCGCGCGAAATACTGGCTGATTGAACTGCTTTCCGGGCTGCTCATTCCAATTCCATTTTTCCCGAAGGTGCTTCAAAAAGTGTTCGCGTGGCTGCCCTTCGAGCACATCGCCTACACGCCGCTGCAAATTTATCTCGGGATGCTGAATATGCATGACGCGCTAGTGATGCTCGCGCGGCAATGGCTGTGGGTCGCGATTCTTTTGTGGCTTGCGCAAGCCTGGTGGGGCCGTGCTGTGAAGAAAATCACGATTCAGGGTGGTTAGGCAGGAGCCGCGAACGTGGACGTAAATAGTATGGCGCGCGAACGTCCGGAAGCATCACGAGCAGCCAAGTGGGGCTCGCAATTCCGGCTGCACCTGCGGCTGCTGGCCGAATACTTCGCACAATATGCGAAGGTGCGCGTCAGCTACCGCGGGGATTTTTTCATCAGCGTCGCAACCAGCGTTGCCGCCACCATTTTCGCGCTGAGCTTCGTCGTGGTGCTGTTTCGAAGAATCCCGGCGCTCGCAGGCTGGCGATTCGAAGAAGTGCTTTTCCTCTACGGCTTCTCGCTGATTCCCTTCGGACTTTTCAACGTGCTCAGCCTCAATCTCTACGAATTCGGAAACACATATATTATGGAAGGGAAATTCGACCGCGTTCTATTGCGGCCGATCTCCTCCCTATTCCAGGTCCTTTTCGAGACGTTTCGCATCGAATCGCTCCAGGAAGTCGTCATCGGCTCTTTTGTGGTTGTCTGGTCGGCCAGACGCCTGGGGCTTCACTGGACTTGGAGCGACACCGGACTGTTGCTTTTCTGGGCGTTCTGCGGCGGTGTGATTTATGTGTCGTTCTTTCTGCTGCTGAGTACCATTTCGTTCTGGTTTGAAGACCGCATCGGCGTGCATCCGCCCTTCTGGAATATCATCGCATTCGGCCGCTATCCCCTTTCAATTTACAGCGGCTACATCCAATTTATTCTGAGCTGGATTATTCCGTTCGGGTTTGCATCGTTCTACCCGAGCGCACGATTGCTCGGACGCGCGGATTTCGCACGATACGCGCCGCTTGTACCTTTCGTTGCTGCAGCGTGCTTGACAATCGCCATCCTGTCGTGGAATTTCGGCGCGCGAAGATATTCCTCGACTGGTTCGTAAAGATCAGCCGCCGCGGAAGAATTGAGACGGACCATTCTCGTCTCGGTTTTGCCTGACGACGGATCCCACATGACCCGGCCGCCCCTGTGGGGTCCGTCGTCATGTTCCGTATCGTTGTTTCGCATCTCTCTGTCGTCCGCATCGATTGAATCTGCCGCGTTTATTGAGACGGGCCATTCTCGGTTTTGTCGCAGACCCTGAGCCGCGAAGGGCCCGCAATGGTTTTTACCGCGATTCTTCCTGGGTCTTATTTCTTTTCTCTACGCGCGCTTGCCGAGGAATTGAATGGTCACGAGCGTGATGTCGTCAGACTGCGGCGCACCGCCCGTGAAGGTCTGCACACCGGCGCGAATCGACGCGGAAAGCTCTTCGACGTTCGCACCGTTAAATTCCTGAAGAATCTTTCGCAGCCCCTCGTCGCCCAGGAGTTCGCCCGCCATATTTGTGGCTTCCGTCACGCCGTCCGTGTAGATCACCATGTAATCGCCGGGATGCAACTGGGCGGTCGCCCCGGTGAAGTCCGCATCGGCAAAGAGCCCCGCCGGCAAATTTACGGATTCAAGAGCCTCTAGCGATCCATCTTTGTGTCGAATGAGCGGCGGAACGTGGCCGGCGTTTACGTACTTGATTTTTCCCGAGGCATCGAGAACACCGTAGAAGATCGTGGCGTAGCGCTCTTCGGCGCTGCGCTCGGCGAAAAACAAATTCACACGAGAGACAAGGTCGGCCGGGGAGATGTCCAGCGCCGCGGTGGTGTAAATCACGCCCTGTAGCAGGCTCGCCAGAAGCGATGCGGAAATTCCCTTCCCGGAAATGTCGCCGACAAAAAATCCGTGCCGGTTGCCGGTCAGCTCGACGAAGTCGTAGCAATCGCCGCCGACTGAATGGCACGCCAGCGTAAATCCCGCCACTTCAAATTCCGGCTTTTTCGGGAATCCTTTCGGCAGAAGCTGGCGCTGAATCTGGCTGGCGATTTCAACTTCGTGATCGAGCCGCGATTTTTCACGCGCTGACGCGAAGAGTCGCGCGTTTTCAATGACGTTGGCAGCCTCGCGCGCCAGTGTGCGCAGCACTTCGCGGTCGAGTTCTGAGAACGCGCTCGAAGCCACGTGGCTATCGAGATAAAGGACACCGAGCAATTCGCCCTGGCGAGCAGAAACCGTGGCGTCCAGCGCCTCGATGAGCGGCAGCTTTTCGACAGGAATGCAGACAACGGTATGTAGCTCGAGCCGCGCGACGCTCTCCTGCTGGCCCATCGCCGTGTCGTCGCCCGTATCGCTCACGATCAATTCGCGCCGCGAGTTCACAACGCGCTTCAACACCCCGGAGGAAATTTGCACCAGATTGTGCGGGATCGAATTGTGCTGGTTATCGCGGGCAACCGACGTGGTCAGCTCGCCTTTGGGACCGGCAAGCAGAAGCACCCCGCGCTGGGTGCGCGTGAGCTCGATCGCGGCATCCACGACTGTCGTGAGGACGTCTTCGACCGAGAGGCCGGTGCCCAGCGTCCGAGCCACTTCGAGCAGAACGCCCAGATGGTGCAGTTCGCGCGAGCCGGATTGCGTCGGCGCCGGCGCATCGACCTTGTCAATCAGCTCTTCTAGCGTTGCGGCGTCGCCCACGTAGATGAAGCGGTACGAATCCGTCATCCCGAAGTCGACGTTGTCCTTCGGCCGCAACTCGTGCCGGAGAACTTTTTGCCCGTTGACATAGGTGCCGTGCCGGCTGCCCATATCTTCGAGAACGTATTCGCCATCGGCCGCGACGATGCGCGCCTGCTGGCGGCTGATGCGGCTGTCGCGCAGCGTCAATTCATTGCCGGCTTGACGGCCGATGCGGAAGGGCACCGTGGCGACCTCGACCTCACGGCGAGTGCCACCCGGTTCGATGAGAATGATCTTTGGAACGCGCGCCATGGCTGAGCCGCACGCGGAGACGCGCGGCTCGCTGGCCGTTCGCGCCCCAGAGTGCGAGTGTAAGGCACATGGTAGGTAAAGTCTTGCGCGATGTAAATAGCGAGCGAACGGAGCGCACCTCCGCGAGTCGCTTCGGCGCGGAGACACCTTGCGCGTCAAGCTCGAGTCAGGTAAGGTTTCTCGCACCTGTTTTGGGCGTCGCCGGTGAGGCGATGCGTGCCATGCGGCTTCCAACCACGGATGCGGCTTCGAAGAGGGCCTCGCGTGGCCGGCGAAACACACGCCTGGTAAGAACGATCAACTGAAGGAGGTCGGTGATGCTGAGGGGATTCAAGCAGTTTTTATTGCGCGGAAACGTGGTGGACCTTGCGGTCGGCGTCGTGATCGGCGCAGCGTTTGGCGCGGTGGTAACAGCGCTGGTTAAGGATTTGCTTACGCCGCTGATCGCGGCGGTGGTCAAGGCGCCTGATTTTTCCAACCTTTTTTTCACTGTGAACGGCAGCAAATTTCTCTACGGCGAATTCGTGAACGCGACGATCTCGTTCGTGATCATCGCCGCGGCGGTTTACTTCCTGGTTGTGCTGCCGATCAATGCGTTGATTGCGCGAGCGCATCGCGAGCCGCCCGTGGACCCAACCACGCGGAAATGCCCCGAATGCATGAGCGAGATTCCGATCGGCGCGCGGCGCTGCGCTTATTGCACATCGACAATTCCCAGCTAGACACTTTGGCGATACCGAGCGGATCAGGCGGTGCGGGCGTGGGCGTGTTCGCGCTCGCAAGCATTGCACAAGCGACGCGTGGTTTCGCGCAGGCGAACTGCGAGATCTACGACCGTCTGGAGGCGCTGCAGCGAGCCCGGCGGCAGCTTGTCGCGGAGATTCGCGAGCAGCAATTCGGCGTTGCCGAGAATTCCCGTAAGTGGGTTGTTGATCTCGTGGCGGAGAATTGAGGCGAAGTCGGGCGGCAGTTCGTGCCACGGCACGCCGATTGCCGATTCTGCAAGATCGGCCCAACGAACGCGGCGCGAGATGAACGCCGCCGCCAGCGAAACAAAATCTCCGACTGTGGCTACGAACTCGACGTCACCGTTCTCGATTTCACGGATGAAATCGGATTGCCGCCAGGGCGGGGCGAGAACCACGACGGGAGATGTTTCGGTCAGCTGAAGCAGGGTTTCCGCAACCGGCGCGCGGCCGAGTATCGAATCGTCCACCACGGCAACGGCGGCCGGCTCTCGCTCCAGTGCCGCGCGAAGTTCGCCGAGCGACGCGGATATTGAGAATCGAATTGGTCGCGACGGGAGCTGCAAGGCCGCGGCCAACTCCCGCGCCAAGTCTGGACTCGCGACGGCAATCGCCACGTGGCGATCAATCGAGGCCGTATTCGCGTCGGCGCGTTTCACTGCTTGTGATGAACCTCCGGTTGATTCCAAGTCGCTGCGCCTGACGGGTCCAGAAACGCAGCGGCGTGACTCGCGGAGTTCTGATCCAAAAGCCGGTTCACAGCGATCTTGAGCTCCTCGACGAGAAACGGCTTGTCGAGGTGCGGCACGTTGTGCGATTCCAGGAACTCGCGGGTGCGCGGCGCAAGCGTGTCTCCGGTCACGAACAGAATTCTGTCGCGCAAAGGGCTGCCCGCGCGCACCAAAGCTTGGTAAAAGGCCTGGCCGTCGAGCCGGGGCATACGCACATCGCAAATTACGGCGTCGTAGCGGTTTCGCGCGACACGCGCGAGGCCTTCCTGACTGTCGAGAACCGCCTCGACGTGATGGCCTTCCTCGCCGAGCACGTCCGCTATCAGCCGGGCCACAGTTGGCTCGTCTTCTACGACCAAAATGCGGCCTCGGCTCGCTCCGGGCGCCGGCATCGACTGCGCCAGGTTCTCTTTGGCGGGCTCGGCGGCGACTGCGACAATCGGGAACTCGACGACAAAGCGGGCGCCCCCACCGGGCAAGTTCTCGAAATACACTTCACCGCCGTGCTGATGCACGATGCCATACACGATGGAGAGTCCCAGCCCTGTGCCGACTCCCGGCGGTTTCGTCGAGAAAAATGGGTCGAAGATTCGCGAAGCAATTTCGGCAGGAATGCCGGGACCGTTATCCGCGATTTCCAGAGCGACGCGGGCGTGCGGGGAGCGGAACGTCCGAATGCGCACTTCGCCCGACCCACGGCTCTCAAGAAGCGCCTGTTCCGCGTTCACCAGAAGGTTTAGAACGATTTGCTGGAGCTGATAGGGATCGGCCATCGTGGCGGGCAGGTCGGAGGCCAACGCCAGCTCGACAAGAATATTCTCGATCTTCAGCTCGTAGCTGCGCAGCGCCAGGGCGCGCTCAACGATTTCGTTCAAGTCGGCGCGAGAGCGCTCCGGCTGATTCTCACGCGCGAAGAGAAGGAGATTCTTGACGATGCGCCGGGCGCGTTCCGCCTCGCGAAAGATTTGCATTGTCTCGTTTAGCTGGCCCGGCGCCAGACCGCGCCCCAAAAGAAGTTGGGCATATCCCATGATGGAGGTCAGCGGATTATTCAATTCGTGGGCAATTCCGGAAACCAGCTGCCCCAGCGCGGCCATTTTTTCGGTTTGCACAAGCTTCGACTGAAATTGCCGTCGGCTGGTGATGTCCTGGTAGGACTCAATCCATCCGGTTGCGCGACCTTCCCGGTCGAGAACCGGCCGCGAAGTCCGCTCGATCACTCGCCGCGTGGGCTTCAGTAATTCGAGTTCGTCGGTCGAAGGCTTGAGTTCACCGTCGCGGCCTGCGCGCCACCGGAAGGAAAGCGTCTTGGCATCGCGGATCCGGTCATTCAGCTGCGATTCGAGATTTTCGATAGTCCCGGCTTCGCGAGCCTGCCGGAAATCGAGACTAAAGAGCTGCGCGAAAGTCCGGTTCAAATAAATGATGCGGCCATCGAGATCGAGCAAAAGCGCTCCGCCTGGTACGGCATCGAGGACGGCGCGAAGTTGCGGATCAAGTTGGGCGAAATCCTGCGGCTCGGCGGTGTGATCGTTCGTTGGGAACGATTTCGCCTCTCGATCGCGGGTACGACTCTTCCGTCGCATACTTGCGTTTACCAGCGAGCCGTTACGATTGCATAGCCGCAAAGGACTGCCAGCGAGATCGTGATGGCGTACTCGATGACGTGCCGGACAGTTTCTCGAACCGCGCGCGGGTTGTAGCTCATAAATGCCCCCACGCGCTCTTTGCACAATGCCTTCCAAGCTCAATTCGAGATAAGTCACACGATTTCAAATGGATCGGAGTGGCGAAACCGAGAACGCCACGAACCCGTTCCCGAATTGAAATGGCCAATTTCCCTGTCTAGGAAAGCGGCGCACTCCGAGCGGTGCACTTCACCGAACTACTCGAACAATTGAGCGACCGGGCGCGAGCGCATTGTCAAACGTGAAGGTGACGAAGCTCTCGACCGGATTTGGCGCTGCGTCGAGAAGTCAAGGCTTGAATTGCGCGTCTGGGAGAAAAACGATCGTTAGGCGTTCCGCGAGGATCAATGAATCGAGGACGATTGCGCCTCGTATTGCTTGAGCTTGCGATACAGTGTGGTTTTGCCAATGCCGAGCATGCGGGCGGCGGCGAGTTTATCTCCGGAAGATTCGCGCAGAGCGCGAAGGATGGCGCGGCGCTCGAGTTCATCCAGAGGCAGCACTTCGTCCTTGTCCGGGAAGCGATCCGAAGAACCGTATTGAAGATTCGAGGGCAGGTCCGCGATTTGCAGAATCGGGCCGGAGCTTAGCGCGACGGCGCGCTCGACCGCATTCTCGAGTTCGCGAACGTTCCCCGGCCAATCGTAGGCGATCAGCCGCGCCATCGCGTCACTGGAAATCGTTGGGACTCGGCCGCCCGGCTGGGTGAATTTCTCGAGAAACGCGTTCACCAGAAGTGGAATGTCCGTCTTGCGTTCGCGCAGCGGCGGCAATTTGATTTGCACGACGTTCAGCCGAAAGTACAAGTCCTGGCGAAAGGTTCCGTTCCGCACCGCGGCTTCCAGATCCCGATTCGTCGCAGACATCACTCGCGCGGAGATTCGAACTCGTTCTGTCGAGCCTACCGGCTTGATCTCGTGCTCCTGCAGCGCTCGCAGAAGCTTCGCCTGAAGATCGACAGGTAAATCGCCGATTTCATCCAAAAAGAGCGAGCCGCCTTCGGCCGCTTCGAGCAGACCGCGCTTGTTCTGAACCGCGCCGGTAAATGCGCCCTTTACGTAGCCGAACAACTCCGATTCGATCAAGGTGGGCGTAAGCGCTGAGCAATCCACAGGAACGAAAGGCTCATTGCGGCGCGATCCCAGATAATGAATCGATCCCGCGACCAATTCTTTGCCCGTACCGCTTTCGCCGAGAATGAGGACGGGATAGTTGTGTTTGCTGACCCTTTCGATCAGTTTGTAAACGCGCTGCATTTTCGGAGAAAAGCCGATCAAGCCGCCGAAACCCTGCCGCGTGCGCAGCTGCTCGCGAAGAACCCGGTTTTCGTGATCCAATTCCAGAGAGTGTGCCAGCCGTTCGAGCTTTCCGCGCAAATCGTCGATCCGGAAAGGCTTGGTCACGTAGTCGGAAGCTCCGAGTCGCGTGGCCTCGACCGCCGTATCAATCGTCCCGTATTGCGTCAGGACGATGATAGCCGTTGCCGGATAACTCTCGCGAACGCGCTTCAGCAGCTCGATACCGCCGATTTGCGGCACCTGCAAGTCAGTGATGACGATGTCGACCGGCTCCTCGTCGAGAACTTCCAGAGCTTTTTCAGTGGTCGAAACGGTGTGTGCCTGATAGCCGAGATCTCGAACGACATCAACGCAAAGGCGTCGAGTCGAATCTTCGTCATCCACGACGAGAACGTGTATGGTGGCACGCCCTTCGACTGCGGCAGTCGCGTGTGTGCTTGCGCTCATCTTCGCACCCCTCGATAACGATTCGACGATTGCTGCTTTGAATGCACGCCGCGAACCAATTTAGGAATCCGAACGTATGCGTGACTTCGGACGGGAGTTAGCGCCGTTCGCCATGCCTGGCGCGGATTGAATCTTGTCCCGATACGGGACGCGAAACAATCCGGATTACTACGGATTTCCGCGAAACCCTTGAGCGGCAAGGAAATGCCAGAATGGGAAGGATGACCGTTTCAATTCGGGATTGCCTCGCCCTGAAATCGCTGAAAATCTCACGCGATCCCCACGGATTGCAGACCAAAGCTTCACAATTGTTGCTTGGAATCATGTCGCGCCCATCTCCCGCATTCCTGATGTAAACTGGGTGTGACGCGCGCGTTTCTTGGCAGGCCAACCGGCTTGAGCGCGTGCGCATCTGAATTCTGCAGTCGGATTCCGCACCGGCGTGGAACCCACAGACAGACAAGCTGATTTACATGGAGGAACCCATGCGTCGTACAGCTTGCTGGCTGCTGACGGTTCTATTCGCCGCAGTGAGCCAGCCTGCAAGTCTTCAAGCACGTCAAGCAATCGCGCCATTCCCATCAACTCCCCAATCGTCTGCACAAGACGCAGAGCCGCCTGGTGAAATCCCGTCCGGAACGCGATTTCTCGTGGGGCTGAAAAAAGGCTTGAATACCAAGAACGCGAGGGCCGGAGATCAGTTCGCCACTCGGACGCTCGAACCGCTGGTCGCACCCGACGGCACGCTCGTTCCCGTGGGGGCAGAATTGCGCGGGCACGTGAGCCGCGTCGAGGCGGGCGGCGCGACGGGCCGCGCGCGCATCTGGCTGAGCTTCGATGACATCGAGACGCCGAGAGGCTCGCTGCCCATCGTCGCCGAAGTGACGCAAGTGCCGGGCGAGCACTCCGTGAAGCCTGGCGAAAACAAAGAAGGCGAAATCGAGGCACGCACCAACACAGGCACGCGCGAGTTCGAAGCGGCCGCTGCAGGCGCGGCGCTCGCCGTTTCAGCCGGCGCGGCCAAGGGCGGGAGCAAGGGCGCCGCGGTGGGCGCGGCGACGGGAGCGCTGGCGGGATTCCTGACGGCGTCGGGAATCGGGCAGGAACTCGACTTGCTGGAAGGCACCAAGCTCGAACTGGAACTCCTGCGGCCGCTCGCCCTCATGCGCCGGTAGACGCGTATCCGGAACCTCAAAAGCTGAACGACGTCCGGCTCGATTTGCCAAAATCGGGCCCAGGCGTGAGGGTGTCTTCGGCTTGGCTTTTCCTGCCCTGTGCTGATACATTCGATTTTCACCTATGACAGAGACATCACCCGCTCTACGCATCCTTATCGTTGAAGATGAAGAAATCGCCCGAAAAGGCTACGAGGCCCTCCTGCGACGCTGGAATTATGAAATTCTGGGCGTGGGGAGCGGCGAAGACGCACT
>DASPVY010000390.1:0-2896 GCA_035622115.1 Candidatus Acidiferrales bacterium | reverse complement strand
GGCTCCCGGAACGCCGAAGAATACGACGGTGAAGTACGAGGCAGTGGGAGACACCACACAGGTGACGATTGACGGCGTGGATGCGGCCGGCAAGGCGACGCACAGCGAGTGGACGGGCAAATTTGATGGAGCGGATTACCCAGTGACCGGCGATGCGATGTCAGATCAACGGTCGTACAAGAGAGTTGACGCCCAGACGCTGGCGTTCAGCGCCAAGAAAGATGGCAAGGTTGTGTATAGCGGGCGCATCGTGGTGTCAGCGGATGGGAAGACGCGCACGGTGACGCTACATGCGATGGATGCGTCGGGGAAGAAGGTAACGAGCGTGGCGGTGTACGACAAGCAGTGAGCTGTAGGATAGCCAGGCTCTCCTCGAACACTCAGGCCAACACGACAAACCGGCTTTACGAAGCGGACAGGGCGAGAAGCCCGCGAGACGCCCTTCGAGGCTCAGCACAAGCCGTCGATACCATGCGTAAAAGGGTAAGCGCGAAGAGAGGAGGTGTTAGACAGACGGCGGAGTTGCAAATAAGATAGAAACCGAGATGAAGGAGATCGAGCTGGATACGGTGAACGCGGAGCTCTTGCCGGGCGCGAAGAACGCGGTGGATACCTGCCTCGCGATTCAGAGCGAAGAGCGAGTGGCGCTGGTGTACGACGAGGCCAGCCGCGAAGTGGCGACCAGTCTGGCGTTTGCGTTGAGCGAGAGGCACGCGCGGTGGACGGGATATCGCGTCGAAGACTACGCCGCGCGGCCGCTCGCGGGAGCGCCGGAAGAAATTCTGGCGGGATTCGAGCGCGCGGATGCAGGGATTCTTTGCTTTCAGCCGCTGCCCGGCGAACTTGGCGCCCGAAAACAAATTGTGGGCGTGGTGGAACGGCGGCAGATCCGCTACGCGCATATGGTGAGCGTGACGCCGCAAATCATGCGCGAAGGCATGAGAACGGATTACACCAAGGTAGATCGGCTGAGCGACCGGCTGCGCGATCGGATGAAGTCGGCAACGGTCCTGAAAGTATCGACCAAAGGCGGGACGTCCATCACGGCGACGTTCGATCCCGCGTTGGATTGGGTGAAGACGAGCGGACTGATCAGCCCGAGATACTGGTCCAATTTGCCAGCCGGCGAAGTTTTCACCACGCCCGCCCGCGTGGACGGGACGTTCGTGTGCGACGGGACGGCCGGAGATCACTTCAACGCGAAATACGGATCGCTGGAAGAAACGCCGCTAGTGCTGGAGCTGGAGGCAGGAAGATTGAAATCGGCGTCGTGCGACAGGCGGGACCTCGAAGAGGAATTTTGGAGCTATTGCCACACGGATGAGAATAGCGATCGCGTGGGCGAGCTGGCATTCGGGACGAACCTGGGATTATCGGAAATGATTGGCGTGCTGCTGCAGGACGAAAAGCTGCCGGGCGTGCATCTGGCATTCGGCGATCCGTATGGCAGCCAGACTCACGCGGGCTGGCAATCGAAGACGCACGTGGACGTGCTGACGCGACATTGCGACGTGTGGATTGACGAGGACCAGGTGATCAAGAAGGGCAGGTATGAGTTGGAGCGGTTTGGGCTGGAGGAGGATAGTTAGGAGTCAAGAGCCACCGCTTCAGAAGAGCCGATTGACGTATTCCCACATTTGATGCTTCCAGTAGGGCCAGTCGTGGCCGCCTTCGGGACCCCAATCGTCGAGATGATGAGGAATTCCTTTTTTCGAAAGAATGGAAGCGAGGTAGTAGGACGAGGCGCTGTTTTCCCACGGGCCGCAGCCGGTGACAAGATGGATATCGCAAGTGGCGAGCTGCGCGAGGATGCCTGAGTCGCCCAAATTCGGAACGTAATCCACGGGATTGTTGAAATAGAAATTGTCGTCGTACATGCCGTCCATGAAGCGGCGCATGTCGTACTGGCCGGAGAGGCCAAAGCAGCGCTTGATGACGTCGGGATGCTTCAATAGAGAATTGACGGCCTGATAGGCGCCGAGTGAAGCGCCGAAAGTGGCGATGGAGATTCCCGACGTCCTGCAACTATCCCAGATAAAAGGCACGACTTCGAAACGAATGTAGGCGTCGAACTGCGCCTGAACGTAGCTGCGATGGAAAGGATGAGCGCCCCGGTTGTAGAAACTTTGATCGCTCACCTGGCCGGCGCAAAAAACTTTGATGCGGCCGGCGTCAATGAACTCGCCCAGAGCTTCGATCATGCTCTGATTTTCGTATTCCCATTCGTCGCCGCCGCTGGTGGGGAAGGAAAGCAGAGGCGCGCCCCAATGGCCGTAGACGAGGACGACCATGTCGCGGCCGAGGCGCGGGGAATACCAGCGGTGAAAGTCACGTTTGATGGCCATGGCGGGAGACATCTTAATGAGATTCGGCGCGGGCGCACGCTTTTTCTTTTGTGGAGAGAGCCGGGCGAAAGACGCGGGAAGAACCGCGGCGAAGAACATCGCAGACAAGACGCGGGCAGGGATGCCCGCGCCACGAAGAACCGCGGTGAAAACCACCGCGGGCCCTTCGCGGCTCAGGGTCTGCGACAAAACCGAGAATGGTCCGTCTTAATAAACGCGGCAGCATAAATCGATGCCCACGACGGAGGCACGCGAAACAACGATACGAAACATGACGACGGACCCCACATGTGAGGAAAGGCCGAGGACGACGGACCCCACATGAGGTCTTGCGAATGGAACATGCAAGTTTTATGCTACACGGTTCGCTGAGCCCGGACGAGGCGCCGCGCATCCGGGGCGGCAGTGACTCGCCGATCTTTCCGGCCGCTCATCCAGAACAGACCTGCACGTAACTGCTCCTAGGCCGGTCAACATCACATACTTTCACCGGGGCGAATTGCACATTGGAACCTGAGAGTCTCCAGCGCGCAGCGGAAACGGGTGAGGGA
>DASPVY010000389.1:0-8332 GCA_035622115.1 Candidatus Acidiferrales bacterium | reverse complement strand
CTAACGCTCTTCAATGCCGCTTGCACATACGGCGTGCTGAAAATGAAGCCCGAGGCTCTCGAAATGCTGCGGCGCTCGATTGCGGCTGGATATCGGAATCCCGATTATGCCGCTCGCGACGACGATCTCGCCTGCCTTCGCGACGATCCTGAATTCCAGCGCCTCACCGAATCGGGCCCGCGAAAATCCTGAAGCTGGACGCGCCTCACTCTGGTCTTTCTATCTGTGTGCGCCCGCCGCGCCAAATCAGTCCGATGCACGTCTAACATTGGCATGCGATCACACCCGAGCGGGCTCATGACATGAATCGCGCGATTTGCCTGATCGGCGCCTTGATCCTTAGCGTTCCCTCGTTCGCGAACGCAACGGGGCCGGATGCACGCGTTTTCGGCGATCCCAACGTCTGGCAATGGGCCCCCAGCCGGACGTATCACGTCAAGAATTACAAGCTGGCGCTGCATTTCGATGAATCGAAAGGCGAAATATTTGGAGATGAACTGGTCACGCTGAAGCCTTTCGAGCCGCATTTCCGCAAGTTTTACTTGAATAGTTCCGAGTTAAAGATCGATTCGGTGACCTTGAAGTCGCCGGAAGGCGCGCCGGTCAGCCTGGCCTTTGCGGCACAAGACCCTCGCCTCTGGATTACGCTCGATCGCGAATACTCGCCGAAGGACACGTTGGATGTGCACATCATCTACCACGGTTTTCCGCGCACCGGCCTGTTTTTCGTCAATCCCGATTCGAATTACCCGGACCGTCCGCGGGAGATCTGGACGCAAGGTGAAGCGGAGTTCAATCATTACTGGTTTCCCTGCTGGGATTACCCCAACGATATGGCAACCAGCGAGACTGTCACGACGGTTCCCGAGGGGCAAACCGTGGTGTCGAACGGCAGGTTAGTCAAAGTGGCGCATTCGGGCGGCCAAGTAACCTACGACTGGGTGGAAAGCGTTCCACACAGCTCCTATTTGGTATCTATCGCCGTGGGACCCTGGCGCAAGGTAGCAGACAGATACGAAGATAAGCCCGTTGATTACTACGTCGCTGACTCCGTTGACGAAGCCACGGCACGACGTTCCTTCCATCTCACTCCCGACATGCTTGCTTTCTTCTCGCGAGCAACAGGGGTGGATTACCCCTACGAAAAGTACGCGCAGACGGCAATGCATAACTTTATTTACGGAGGCCAGGAGAACGTCAGCGCGACGACTACGTCGGATTGGACTTTGCACGACGAGCGCGCCGATCAGGACTACCCCAGCACCGGCCTCGTGTCTCATGAGTTGGGGCAACACTGGTTCGGTGATTATGTTCAAGGACGCGACTGGGCGAATATTTGGCTCAATGAGGGCTTTGCAACGTACCTCGAGTCACTCTACACGCAGCATCACGAAGGAAACGACGCCTATCGCTTTGAGATTTACGAGGACCAGCTAGACGAGCAAGCGCAGGACCGCGACGACTACCGGCGGCCGATTGTCGATCGCCATTACACCGACCCCATGCAAATGTTCGACGCGATTACGCATGAAAAGGGCGCGGCCGTACTGGACATGCTCCGTTACGTGGTAGATGGGAAAGAAGCAACTTCGCAGCCGGCGTCCCAGAATGGACTGTTGTTTCGGGCTTTGCAGCATTATCTGCTCGTACATCATGCGCAGGCCGCGGACACTTCCGATCTGATAAGTGCCCTTCACGATGCGACCGGGCAGGAACTCGGCTGGTTTTTCCGCGAATGGGTGTTCATGGCCGGGCATCCCGACTATCGAGTCGAAGCAGCCTACGAACCCATCCAGAAGATTGAGAAGGTTTCAGTCGCGCAAACGCAAGAGGTTACTGCGGAAACTCCTGTCTTCGACATGCCGCTCGAACTCGCATTCTTTGGCGTTCACGGCGAACGCAAGGAGATTCAAGTTCGCGACAATCTGCAGCGGCAGGAGTTCGATATTCCGCTCGATTTCGAGCCGCGTTGGGCGGATTTCGATCCCGACGATTTCATTGACAAGACCGTGCAGTTCGACAAGTCCTCGGATGCCTTGATTGCGGAGGCGGAGAACGACCCGTCGATGATGAGCCGCCTGTGGGCCACCGATCAGCTGGGCGAGAAAAAGGGCCAGAACGCGGATGTGGTCGTCGCGGCCTTAGCGCGCATACTCGCCGGCGATGCGTTCTATGGCGTGCGAGCCGCGGCCGCGTCAAGCCTCGGCAAGATCGGCACGAACGCCGCCAAAGTCGCCCTCCTATCCGCTTTGCACGAACCTGATAATCGCGTCCGGACGGCCGTGATCGAATCGCTCGGCAATTTCTCCAACGACCAGACCGTCTACAATGTCTTCGTCAGCGCGCTCCACAATGACTCCAGTTACGCCGTAGAATCCGCGGCGGCCCGGGCGCTGGGCAAATCGGGCGCCGCAGAGGCATTCGAAGTTTTGCGGGCCGAAGCAGCTGCGCAGCCAGAAGTGCACGTCATGCGAGCTACGCTAGACGGACTTGTCGCCACCCGGGACCCACGCGCAGCAGCGATCCTGCTCGCTGAGGCTCGGCCGGGAGTCGCGGAGCGAACTCGCTTAACGGCGCTCGCCGGCCTTCCTGTTCTCAAGGATGTGATTGCGCGCGATCACGCGCCGGAGCTGATCGACGTCGCTCGCGCCGCGCTGCACGATTCATTCCTTCCTGTGCGTGAGACCGGTGAGGAATTAGCCGGCGCTTTCAATCTCGTCCAATTTCAATCGGAAATTCGATCAGAAGCGGAGAGTGCCCCTACAATCGATGAACGTGACACCGCGCAAAAAGTTCTTCAACGCTTGCACCAGTAATCACGCAATTGCGGTCGAATCCTGCCTATGCTCCGGCTGATTTCCGTGCGTCAAAATATAAATTTCAATCCGTATTGCAGTTCGCGCGCGCCAAACGCCGTTACAGATTGCCCAAATTGCGAGCTGCCCATGTTGCTGACCGGATTGTACAAATTCACGCGATTGAAAAGATTAAACGCCTCCATCCGGAACTGCACATTAAGTCGTTCGCGCACCTTCGTATTCTTCACCAGCGAAAAATCGACATCCTTGAACGCCGGGCCGCGGAATACGTTGCGCCCCATATTGCCATCTGACCCGACAGGAACACATGTGGCCGTTGAAGGGAAATCGAGAATCGAATTCAACCCGTTCGGACAGAAAACCTGGATTGCCGCTGAAGTGAAACTTTCCAGCGTCGGACCGTAAGTCGTCAGCGTCGGATTTCCGAACACGCCATTCACCAGTTGCTGATTGCTGAATCCACTCTGCTGCACACCGCCCGGCGGCACGTTCGGTCGCGCGTAGTAGTCGCCGTCCATCTGGAAATCGCAGCCTTCATACCATCCCAGCGTGCAATCCACATCAAACGGCCTGCCCGATTGCAGCGTCACGATCGAATTGATCTGCCATCCTCCGAGAACCTTGCCCGTCGCTCCTTCCGACTTCGGCGACGGGATGTCCCAAATTCCATCGAACACGAAACGGTGGCGAACGTCAAATTCCGAGGGGCCAAAATCCAACCGCGGTTTTTCAATATCCATCACGCCGCTGTAGTTGATGGCGTAGGAATTCACGTTGAAGTAGTCTCCGAGGCCACCCTCGGTCACGTTGTCGAGCACTTTCCCGAATGTGTAGTTGGCCGTGAGGCTCAGCCCGTGGTTGTATCGCATCTTCCACTGCGCATTCAGCCCCTCATAACTCGAAGAACTCTCATTGGAAACGTAGGTGATTTCGCCCCAATCGGGGGTCAATCGCGTCGCGTAGTAATTGCAAACGGTTGGATTGCAAACGTCTCCGTCGAAGCGATTGTAATCTTCCCGCGTGTAGCCTTTCACTCCGCGGGTGCCCACGTAGTTGATGCTGAAACCATAGTTCCGCAAAAACTCGTGCTGCACCCCGAGGAACCATTGCTCCGCGTAGGCAGTTTTCAAATTCGGATAGACGCCGCTCGGCGTGATGTCGATCCCCTCAACTCCACCATTCGGAGTGGTCGGTGCGGCGAAATCCGGGCTTGGCTGCCAGGGAAAAACGTAATTGATGTCGGTGCCGATATACGGGGGCTCGACGAGTACGGTGGTCGAGTCCGGCGGATTGAATCGCGAAGCATTGGTATACAGATTCGAGTATGGCTCTTCATACGCGATGCTGAAGCCGCTGCGGACCGCCCACGTGCCTTTGCCGGTTGGATCCCACGCCAGGCCGATGCGCGGCGCAAAATTTTTGAAGTCCGTATTCCACATTTTCGAGACGCGCCCAACCGTCGCCGCGGCCAACTGATCGTCGAATGTGCTCCCGGATCCCAGGGTGATATTGCTCAGGAGTCCGTTGGATTCGGTTGGGCCGGGAAACAGATCCCAGCGCACCCCGAGATTGAGCGTCAGGTGCGGCAAAACCTTCCAATCGTCCTGCGCGAACGCCGCGTAACGGTTCCAGCGAAAATGGCGCGGCGTTCCGGTAAAGTTGCCGAAATCGGGGCTGCCCGGTATGCGATTGACCGTCGCCTCCGTCAAGTACGGGTCGTCGGCGGCGAACGCTTCGATGCTGGCGAATTCGTAATAGGGAAATGACAAAAGCTCGTAATTGCTGTTTTCGTAGACCCGCCGAAATTCGAGGCCGATCTTCAATGAGTGGCGGCCAATCATGCGCGTGAGCGTGTCGTTGAAACCGATCGTATTGAATATAAAGTCGCGCGGCGTGAAGAGATTCCCGCCCATCGGGATCGTGCCGTCGTCGAAAACAAGATCGCCGAAATAATCCGAAGGAAGTCCGTTGGCTTTCAGAATCTGCGCGGTCTGGGTGGTGGGTGGAATCGTAAACGCGATCTGGCTGTTGTTTCGAGAGAAAGACATCCGAAAATCATTCAGCGTGTTGGATGAGAATGTGTGCGTGTACCCGCCGCCGAGATCGCCGAAAAAGCCGGTGAACGGGGCCGAAAATCCGCGCGCCGCTGCCGCGCCCAGTTCCTGCGGTCCGACGTTGCCCGAAGCCAAATTGTTGTCCCAGCGAACAAAAACATGATCGGATGACGTCAAATTCTCATCCGCGCGAAGCAAATATTGGTTTGAGCTGTTCGGAACGATCTGCGGAATTTCCGCGAAGCACGTTTCCGGAGTCACCACCGGCACATTGGGCAAACAATTCGGCCCCGGAAAATCCCCAAACAGCAAAGCGGCGATGCTCGTCGGGCTCCCCGTGATGACAGACGCCCGGTAGGACGGCGTCTCTGTCAAAACTTCTTCGGGATCCCCTGAAATCAGCCGCGAACCTTCATAGTTCAAGAAGAAAAACGACTTGTCCTTGACGATGGCTCCGCCAAGCGATCCGCCGAATTGATTCTGTTGCACCGGCGTCTTGTCGATGAAATCGAAAAAGTTCCTCGCGTTCAGCGCCGTATTTCGCCCGCTATAGAAGGCGCTGCCGTGAAGGTCGTTCGTTCCCGATTTCGTAATGATGTTTACAATCGCGCCATCGTTCCGCCCGTATTCCGCGGAAAAATTTAAAGTCTGTACCTGCACTTCCTGGACGGCATCGAGCGACGGAAAGATCAGCGGCTGGCCTCCCAGCCATTCGTTATTGTTCGAATTTCCGTCGAGGATGAAATTGTTTCCGCGAGGATTTGAGCCGTTGGCGATGAATCCGTAAAGAAACGTTACCGACGAAGTTGGCGACGGCACATTCGAAATCACAGGCGCGACGGTTGAGGTCACGCCCGGCTCCAGGGTCACGAGCTGATACACCTGGCGTCCGTCGAGAGGCAGGTTCGTCACTTCTTGGGACGTGATGGTGCTGGTCAGACGCCCTTCTTCCGTTTGCACCAAGGGCGCCGCTTCGGTTACCGTCACACTTTCGGTGACGCTTCCGACTTGCAGGGCCACATCCATGCGCGTCACTTCGCCCACGCTGACGTTGACGCCCTTGATCGTGCTGGTCTTGAATGCAGGTTTTTCGACTCGAATTTCGTAATTTCCCAGAGCGAGATGCGGCGCCCGGTAGTAGCCGATCGAATCGGTCACCTCTTCGACTGTCGCGCCAGTGCCCGTATTTTGAATTCTCACCTTGGCGCCCGGCACGCCTGCGCCTGAAGCATCGGTCACCGTACCGTCGATTGTGCCTTCGGTGAGTTGGGCGCTTGCGAGCGAAGTGAAAAAAAGTGTGAGGAATAAAGCAACGATGAAGCTTGACGCTGATCGACTTCGCACTCTCATAAACACCCCCGCCTCACGGCCCTCGGCTGTCTGCGTTTCGCCAGGATCTATTTTGGCTCATTCTCAGACGCCACCCTTCCCCGAAGTTCGTGGGATTGTTGCGACCTTATCTATGTTTCAGTAGAGATTGTCAAGAACTAACTTTCAATTCCGCCGCGCTGCTCGTCCGATAAAATGACCGGGAATGAATCTCGCCACCACGGCGTATGCCTCCCGCGACAACCTTGTGTGCTTTCCCGTAGAACAATCAGAACACCTTGACCGGACCGCCAAACTCGGAAAGAATAGCACCGCTTTTGGTGCCGATATGAGAAAACAACCTCTCTATTTCAAAATTGCTCAGGCTTCCAAAATCATCGGCGTCAGCCCCTCTTCGCTGCGCGCGTGGGAGGAAGTTGGACTCATTCGGCCGGCTCGCAGCCAGGGACGGTATCGCCTCTACAGCGCTGACGACCTGAAAGCAGCGAAGCACATCATCCACCTGCGCAAGACCAAAGGATTCAATCTTGCCGGCGTCGCCCATCTTCTCTCTTCTGGCGCTCCACGTCCTCGGAAACAAGCGCGCTTTAAGACGAAAGCCACGGCAGAGTTGAGCGGACAACTTCTGAAGCTCCGCCAAAGACAGGGCCACACGCTCGCAGAAGTCGCGCGCGAGGCGGGAATCTCGATTAGTTTCTTGAGCGCGATCGAACGAGGACGAGCGAAGCCTTCGATCGCCACGCTGCAGAGGCTGGCCGTCATGTATGGGACGAACGTCCTATCGATGTTTGGCGCCGAGGATGGCAGCAAGACGCATCGCCTTGTGCGCCCTTCAGATCGCAAGTTGCTGAGGCCCGAGCCCGGAGTTCAGATGGAACTCCTCGTGCTCGGGAAGTCTCAATTAGAGCCTCACATTTTTCGAATTGCCCCCGGGGTATCGAGTGGTGGGTCTTACCACCACGAAGGCGAGGAGTTCATTCACGTCCTGAAAGGTTCGCTGGAAGTCTGGCTGGATGAAGTCGAGCGCTACGTACTTGCTCCCGGCGACACGCTTCATTTTGAGAGCACCCTCGCTCACCGCTGGAAAAGCTTGAGCGACGAAGAAACCACGCTTCTCTGGGTGAATACTCCACCGACATTCTGATTCATTTTATCTCGGGAGAAACGTGGATGCCCAGGACTCGGCCGACGGCCAGTACCCTGCTGGTCGCTCTCGTGTTGTGCTCGGCACTGATTGGAATAAGTGCCGCTACCTCACGAGCGCCCAGGTTGTTGCCTCCCGCTCTGCGGATTTCCGAAGAGCGCGACGCCGCTCGAACTGTTCTCACGCACGACCAGTTGTTTGGCAAGGCTGTTCCGCCGGCTCCGCTTGACGATTCGGTGGCCTTTGCCGTCCCGGCGAACGCGGCCGCGCCGGCGGATGCGTTCGAAGGCACGTTGACGTTGAGCGATCTGTCCGCGAGCAGCATGTTCGTTCAGTTATCGGACATTTTTCAGATCATTCCTGAGGGTAACTCAACCTGGAAACACCTTCCGCCATTTAACTATCAATTTGTGCAAAGCAGCGGCGACATCGTTCCGGCGATGCAGGGCTTGACCGTTACGGGGAGCCCGTCGTGGAATTACATCATTGGCCCCGGGCGCGTCTGGCAAGAGAAGGCCGACGAGGGATACTCCCGCGCTTCTCTGCCGTTTGCGCTCGTTCAACGCAATCAGAATTGCGTCCACAACGGTACGCTGACGTTTCTCTTCAGCAACTCGAAATCGCCGAACATTTCCAACGTCTATTATCAAATCACCCAGGAAACCTGCTATCCGATGAAGTTTAACTTGTGGGGTTTTGCGTCCGCTAGCTACACGCGCGCGACGCTCCCTGGCGGCGCGGCGATTCAAGCGGCCCAATCAATTGAAATAGCGCATCGGACACCCACGAGAAAACTCGACGCGCTCGCGAAAGATTTTCCAAAGTCGGGATTCGACGTCGCTGCCTTCCCCGCCGCGTACAAGCACCCCGAGGACATAACCACCTACGGCGTGATTATCAACGGGATTAACTACACTTCTGGTTGCCCGACGCGCTCCGGCGAGTACGCCTTTTGCGGTGAGATGCGCTTGCCATCGTACTCGATC
>DASPVY010000388.1:0-5620 GCA_035622115.1 Candidatus Acidiferrales bacterium | reverse complement strand
AATCACCGGAGACTCCGCCAATCACGTATATTTCGCGTTCACCACGCTCGCCAATCCAACGATACGAATCTTCGATCGCTACGGTTACGCGCATGGCGACGCGACGGTCACAAGGGACCAACTCTCCTACACACCACCCTCCCACGAGGACCGAGTGCAATTCGGATTCAATATGTCGCGTATGGATTTTTCATCCATGTGGGATACCGGGGCGATGATCGGCACATCCGGCGATATCCAACTGAACGGCGGCGTGGGAGTGGGGCTCGGCGGGAGGCTGGGAGGCGGCAGCGGACCCGCGACGGGCGCGGGTGTGGTTCAGACTCTTCTCTCGTCCGGAATGAGCGGAGGGCCGCTAGCCGGCCCGGGAGGCCGAGGGAGCGGGGGCAGGGGCAGGGGCGGCGGGATGATAACCGGGCAAGCATCCATCGACGGAAGTGATGTGCGACTGAATTTTGGAACCGGCGCCCGTGGAAAAAACGGGACGAGTGATTCGGGAGACACCGGCGATTCGGATGCGTCCGGCAATGCCAAGCTGCGATATTTGGCGAAGGACGCTTTCACCTCGGATAGTTCGAGCGACGCTTGGCTGGATGAGGCGCTGGTGGATTTTCAGAACGCGGAGTCGTTGGATCAGGCCAACGGATACGGGCTTGGGCCGGATGCGGTCGGGGAAGACGCGACCAACGGTCTCGGGCAGGGCATCCTGCTCGGTGCCGGAGGGCTCGGAGGCGGGATCGGCGCTGGTGGTTTGGGCGGCGCCCACGCGTTTGGGAGAGGCATGGGCGCAGGCTCGAATTTTGCGGGCGCGGGCGGCCCACATCCCGGGGGATTCGGCGGATACGGGGGGTTCGGGGGATTCGGAGCGCACGGGCGATTTCCGGACTTGACCAACGTTACGGCGACGGTGAGGATCAATCTGGATCCGACGGTTCTGACGGCGGACGAGAAGCCGGTGGTGACGGCGGTCGGAGTGGATCCCCAATCGCAGGATATTTGGGCGGGTATCGGTAAGGCGCTGCTGCACTTTGACAAAAACGGAAATCTGCTGGACAGCTACTTGATGGTCACGCCGGATGGAGCGCCGCTGCGTGCAAATACGATTGTTGTGGAGCCGGAGCGATTAATTATTGGGTCGGATCCGCGAGGGATTTTTGTGTTTGATCGTCCGGACAAGGCGGAGTGAGTGGAGAGAGTCAAGAGTTAAAAGTTTAGAGCCGGGAGCCGCGTAGGAACCTGCAAGTAACTTCCTCAGATTAGAAATCCCTGCAAGGTATCGACACGGGCGATTGAAATCACGTCATCGCATAAGACGCGGGCAGAACGCCCCGCGACGCGCTAGGGATTTGGCTGCGGGGTTGGAGGTGTGGCGGACGGCGCGGTGGGCGGAGCAGTTGGGTTCGCGCCCGGAGCTGCGGCCGGCTGAGTCAGGGCGAGGTAGCTCCGGCCGAACGCGGAGTGCTGGGTGCCCGGCGCCACGACGATGGCTTGAACCGTATAGCGGCCCGTGGGCAGCTGGGCGAGCGGCAAGCTGATCCGGAACGACGCGGTGCGCGATTTGGCGTTGATTTCCGTGGGCGATAGAAGCGGCGCAGATTTGATCTGGAATCCGTTTCGAAAGAAAAGCAGGCTCGCGCGGAGTGAGTGCGGATCGAAGCTTTCGGACTTCTGCAATTTCTCGGGATAATACGCCTGGAAGAAAACGTAGAGTGTTTGTTGCTGGGTGAAGAAGCGCGTCACGCTCGGGACGATGCGCGCACCGTCCATTTCGAGCGGGGAATTCGAAAGCTTGGCAGCGCGAACGCCCTGCGCCTTGGTTTGAACTTCCGATGATTTTTCGAGCGGGACGAGCTGGCTCGAGAGCAAGACCGAGCTGAGCGTGATTTTGTCCGCGGGAAGTGGCGGAACGACGATCGGTTCTTCGAACGTGCCGATTTTTCCGGTTTCATCCTCACGGGCAACAAATTTCAGGCTGTAGCTTCCGGGCGAAAGAATGACGCCGCCTTGATAGAGAAGGCTGCTCTGATTCACCTGCTGGTAGCGCTGCTCGTCCAAGTGGACCGTGACGGTGTCCCGGAGATGAACGACGACCTGGTTGTTCGAATCGGCGTGCACTTCGGCGGCGAAATCGAATTCGAGCTGATGCTGGCCGTGCTTTTGCGCCCATTCGAGGGTACTGGAAGAAAGCTTGGCGGCAATCGGAATGTAGGCCTGCTGATCGCTCAATCGGAACATTGAGGTTTCGACAGCAACGGCGAGTTCGACGACGGGATTCTCGGAATGAAGCGAGTCGGCGAGTTGCTGTTCGCGGTCTTCCTTCTCGAGATGCTGGAAATCGCGCGGGGCATAGTAGCCGTTCCGGAAGCGGACGTGCGCGCCGGGCGCGTTCACCTTGACGTGGACGCTGTGCCACGCACCGTCGTGCTTCAGATTGGCGGCATAGGTGTAGCCGATTAGGTAGTAGCCTCCATATTCCTTCTCGATCTGCGGGAAGGCCTCGCTCAGATCACCCAGATCGAAAAAGGCGTGCCCGCCGGTGTCTTCGGACAAAGTCCCGAGAGTATCGCGCGAATCCTGGCGCTGATCGGTCTGGTGATAGACGGAAGCGCCGGTGTAGATCGAGTTGCCGGTGGCGGCGTTCGTGGTGGCGTCGCCGCCGGGAACAGCGGCGAAAAGGCCGCGCGCGTCAATCGAATAGATGGACACGTCGGAGCGATTGGCGGCGTCGGTGGCGGAGCGTAACTCGGTGCGATTTTCTTCGCCTGTCTGCGTGATGCCGCCGCTGAACTGCACGATCGCTTTGCGGCCGGGGATGGCATCGAGAACGTTGGCCAGGCCTTCGACGGCGGCAAGCTTCTGATCGGTGTTGAAGACGTTGAATTCGGTTTCGTCGGCGGTGTAGGCCGCGCCGGTATATTCCTGCACGTCGTATTCGCCGTTTTGCGCGGCGGCATAGAGATTATCGGCCAGCTGCGAAGACGCATTGGCGGTGAGCTGCGCGACAGCCTTCGAGAGAACTTTGCGGTCATTGGTGAAATCGGCCCAGACCGAAAGGCGATTGCCGAACACGACGATGGATACGAGATCGGCGGCGGTCATTTGCTTGTCGATGAATTTCTGTGCGGCGTCGTGAGCGCGAATGAGGTCGTCGGTTTCCATCGAAGTGAGATCGAAGAAAAGCACCAGCAAGCGGCGGTCGCGGACGGCATTGCTGACTGCGTCTTCGGGGAGCGGCGTGGCCGGATCGATTGGAATGGTGACGGGCGTTTGCGTTTCCGGCGCGGCGCGCTCCACGGCTTCGATATCGGAATAAAGGAAAGTGGTGATGGGCTGAGGCTTGCCATTGTCTGTGACGGAAAATTGATCGGCGCGCAGGCCTTTAATCGGAGCGCCCGAGCGATCGGTGACTTCGACGTCGATGCGTACGAGATCGGAAGAGGTGCGCAGAGGCGGCGTCTGGTGGGTACGATGCTGGGGCGCCTGCTGAGGCGCCGCTGGTGCCGGAACGGCGGTGGGCTGCGGCGCTGTCGACGCAGGCGGATTCGATTGCTGTTGCGCCGGTTGGTCCTGTGGCTGTTGCGACGGCCGATCCGGCTGTCCCTGGGACTGCGCTGCGACGGGAAGGAGCCAGAGTCCCATGACGAGGAGCGACGCGAGAAAATCTTGCGCGATGTGTTTCATTAGAAATTCATCCGTATGGCGATGTCCATCGTGCGCATGGAAGCAGCCGACGTGACACGGCCGAAAGTGCTCGAGCCAAAAAGCGTGGAAAGGCCCGAGAAGCTCGGCGTGTTAGTGAGATTGTTGATCTCCCATCGGAAATCAAAGAGCCGCTGCCGCTCTCGCGGGCCAAAGCGAAAGCTCTTGTTGAACGAAGTGTTCCACGTGAAGGAGCACGGTCCTTCAATGGAATTGCGCGGCGCGTTGCCGTATTGGCCCGGCGGCGGAAGCGCGAAAGCCGCGGTATTGAAAAATGCGAGCGGGGGGCCTCCGCAGAGGCCGATGTTGGGATTGCCGACTTGATCCGCGCGCGTGGAACCGACGGCCCCTGTCCCCGTATTGTCCGTCTCACTGCCGCCAAGAAGCGCGGTATAGGGCGTGCCGGTGTGGAAGGTGAAATTGTTCAGGATGCGCCAGTTGCCGAAGACGTCTTCCTTCCAGCCATGATTGAAATAACGGCGGCGCTGGCCGAGGGGAAGCTCGTAGACGGAAAAGACGCGCAACTGATGGCGCATATCGAAGGACGACAAGCCGCGCTCGGCGGCGAAATTGCCGTCCTGTTGCACGACCACGGGCGTGCTGCCGCCGATGGTGCTGGCATTGTCGAGAGCTTTTGAAAAAGTGTAAATCACCTGAAGGCTGAGCCCATGCGTGAAACGGTGGATGAGCCGCGCTTGGAGCGCGTTGTAAATCGAGTTCGCGCCGGTCTGGTCGTAAAGAAAGCTGGTCGCGTAAGGAATCTTCAGGCTCGTTTGGGTGTCCAGAGGGCTAGTGCCGGGCGGCGCGCGATTGGGTGCGCGCAATAAATCGAGATCGGTGCCCTTTGTGCCGGTGTAAGTCATATTGAAAATCCAATTGTGAGTAATGTCGGTTTCGGTGCCCAGCATCCACAGTTGGGCGTAGCCGTTGCGATAGTTGGGAGAAACTCCCGCAGTGTTCAGGATTTCGCTGGAGTTGGTTGAGCCGATTGAAGGGAATCCGTTTTGCAGGGTGAGCTGCTGCGTCGCGGAAGTGATCAGCGTTTGCGCTTGGGAGAACGGCGGCTGGTAAGCGAGATACGATGGCGTGAGCGTATTGTAGATGGCTTCGTTATAGAAAATCGAATAGCCGCCGCGAACGATGGTTTTCTTTTTGAGCAGAAGCGGAGGCTGCCAGGCGAAGCCGACGCGCGGCTCCCAGTTGCTGTAATCGCCGCGAATGAGGGCGCGCGGATAAGTTCCGTTGTAGGGGCCGGTTTCGCCCGGCGTGACCACCGCGAGCGCGGTGGCCGTGGAGTTCAGATCGAGATCGGCGATGTGATTATAGACTTCGACCGGAGGCGTGACGGCGTCGTAGCGAATGCCGTAAAGCAACGTCAACCGGGAGTTTACCCGCCAATCGTCTTGGGCGTAACCGAGAACGCCCCAACTTCGAAAATAGGTAAAGGCATCGCCGTAGCGGGCTTGCGTGCTGTAAGGCAAGCCGAGCAGGAAATCGGCGAAGTCGTTGCCGGTGCCTGGCACCGGGCTGCCGGTTGAGGTGAGCTGGCTGGTCATGAGACCGGAGAAAATAAACTCGCCGCGCGGAATCGGATCCGAGTCGTCGTTCAATTCGATGCGGCGGATTTCGCCTCCGAACTTCATGGTGTGCTTCTTATAGACGTAAGTGAGCGAATCGGAAAAGCGCCAGGTTTGATTGCGCGTGAGCGATGGATCCGGGTCATTCAGCGATGAGAAGTTGGTGAAGCTGATCTGCGGCACGCCGTAATCGATCGGAGTGGTGGAGACGCCGGTGATGCCCAGTTCGCCGGTGACATCGTTGACGTAAGAGTTGTCGCTCAAAATGAGAGTGCGGCTGCGGCTCCAGTTCAGGTGATAGCTATCGGTGAATTTCGAGGACCAATTGTGAGTCAGGATGACAT
>DASPVY010000387.1:0-16653 GCA_035622115.1 Candidatus Acidiferrales bacterium | reverse complement strand
GGTTATTTTTACGGCCGCGGCACGGAAGACATCAAAGATGGCGACGCGCTGCTGATGACCACGTTCATCCGGCTGAAGAAAGACGGCTACCGGCCCGATCGCGATCTCATCCTGGCGCTCACGGCCGACGAAGAAGGCGGCACCTTCAACGGCGTGGATTGGCTGCTCAGAAACCACCGCGAACTCATTGATGCGGATTTCGTGATCAATCCCGACGCCGGAGATTTCGAGATGGACCAGGGAAAGAAATTGGCGATCGGAATTGAAGCGAGCGAAAAACTCTATCAGGATTACGAAATAAAGACTGAAAATCCCGGCGGGCACAGCTCGTTGCCCCGACCCGACAATGCGATCTACGAGCTGGCGGGCGGGTTGTTGCGGCTTGAGCGCTATCAATTCCCGTTCGAGCTGAACGACGTGACGCGCGAATATTTTTCGCACGAGGCGGACATCGTGGGCGGCGATACCGGCGCGGACATGAAAGCAATTCTCTCAACGCCGCCCGATCCCGCCGCGATCAAGCGGCTTTCTTCGACGCCGTATTACAACTCGCGGACGCACACGACGTGCGTCGCGACACGCGTTGAGGCAGGCCACGCGAACAACGCACTCCCGGGGATGGCGCGAGCCAACGTGAATTGCCGCATTCTGCCGGGCCACACGCCGGAAGAAATTCAAGCGACTCTCGAGCAGGTGATGGCAGACCCCAAGATCACAGTCACAATTTCTACAATACCGGGAACGGCCGGCAAGCCGAACCCGCCATCGCCGTTGCGTCCCGATGTGATGACGGCGATACAACGAGTGAGCCGCGAATTGTTCCCCGGCGTGGCCGTGCTGCCGCTCATGGACGCCGGAGCGAGCGACAGCATCTACACCAGAGCGATGGGAATGCCGACGTACGGAATTCCCGGCGTTTTCATCGACATCAATGACGACCGGTCACATGGCCGCGACGAGCGCCTTCCCGTTGCATCGTTTTATGAGGGCGTGGATTTTTACTATCACCTGGTTCGAGAGCTCAGCTCGCCGCAGTAAAATTTATCGGTAGAGAAGAACGGCGATGAGCTGGGCGCGCACGCTTCTCCTGAAAATGTCGGAAAACCACTGGCTGCGCGAACGCGCTCCGCAGTATTCGTTCGTCAAGCGGAGCGTGTCGCGGTTCATGCCGGGCGAATCGGCCGAGGACGCTTTTCGCGCAGTTCGCGAATTAAGTGCGAAAGGAATCAGCTCTGTGCTCACGGCGGTTGGGGAAAATGTTGCGGACCGTGCGGAGGCAGAGGCTGAAACGGCGCATTACGAAAACGTGCTCGGGCAAATCTGGGTGCAGCGGCTGCCGGCCGAAATTTCCGTCAAGCTGACGCACCTCGGCCTCGACCTCGACAAAGAATTTTGCTTCATGAATCTCTCGCGGCTGATTGGCTGCTCGCCGGCGGGAAAAACCGTGTGGATCGACATGGAGCAGAGCAGCTATGTTGACCGGACGCTCGAGCTTTACCGCCGCGCGCGAGAGCAGAATGCCAATGCCGGCGTCTGCCTGCAAGCGTACTTGCGGCGGACGGAAGAGGACGTGCGGAAATTACTGCCGCTGGGAGGCGCGATCCGGCTGGTGAAAGGCGCGTACAACGAGCCGGCGGATGTCGCGTTCCCGAGCAAGAGCGACGTGGATGAGAATTATTTTCGCCTGGCGCAAACGCTGCTCGGCGCGGACGCGCGCCGCGCCGGATTACGCGCCGCAATCGCCACGCACGACACACGACTTATCGGGCGGATTCAGGCGTGGGCCTTGGCCGACGGACTCGCGAAAGAGCAGCTTGAATTTCAGATGCTCTACGGAATTCAGCGCGCGGAACAAGTTCGGCTGGCGGCGGAAGGATACCGGTCGATTGTGCTGGTTGCTTACGGAAAATACTGGTTTCCGTGGTACATGCGGCGGCTTGCGGAACGCCCTGCGAATGTGTGGTTTCTAGCGCGCAATCTTTTCGCGCGCTAGTCCACACTCGAAACAACTGGTTCTGGCGGCCTCGCGTGATTCCTAGTCGGGGCAGCCGCCATTAATCCAATCCTCGATTTCTTGAATTTGCGGATCCGGGATGTAGGGCCCGCCCTCAGGCATTCGGGTCTTTGGCCCCGCCGGGCCGAAACGGATGTCGAGAATCAGGTTGGCCTGGTTGCCCTTGCCGTTGCCGATCACTTCGGGCTGTATCAGCCGCCTGCCATGTCCCACGGCGGCGAGAAGCGCGGGCTTCGTCGTCCACAAGAATGTGCTGCCGTGGCCGGACAGGTTGGCGGGAATGCCGTGTGCAGTCTGCCAAGCCGCGATCGCCTGATCCAGAATTTCCTTCACTCGCGTGAAACCCATCGCAGCCTCCTAGGTTTCAGAAATTTCAGCGCACCAGAAACCGCCCAGTTGGCAGATCAAGGCTTGATGATGGCGGCCATGCCCAGGCCGGCGATGCCCCAACTGATCACCCAACTGGCCATGGCCGCGATCGTGTAGTCCATCGGAAAGTTGTACCAATTCCATTGCGGCAGAGCGTAGATCACGCCCGCGGCGATGCCGATGAGCAGCACGATCAGGGCGCGCTCGCGAAAGGTGGTGGCGCGCACAACAATAGCCAGTATCCAGGCAATGAGCAGAGCCGCGACCACATTGAAGATGAACTGATTCGCGAGCAGCTTGCCGAATTCAAGCGGCGTCCCGCCGGGAGTGTAGACGAGAATTCCCGTGGGTCCCTGCGCATATTGCGTCATGTACTTCGCTTGCGCGTCGGCCCGCTGCTCCTTGGAAAGACCCTTTTGGTCGGCCATCCCGGGGAACAAATAGAGGCCCGGCTCGGTAATCGAGCTCCGCATGGCCGCTTCGATCGCACCGTTTCCCGGCAATGTTTTTACGCCGACTTCACCAAGCCCGGTGGCCACATGCCAGATGGAGCTCACGATAAAAACGATTACGGCGCCGATGAGACCGCCGACGATAATTTTCTTGATCATGGTGTCTCCTATGAAACCACGGCGCGCCGAGCCCCACGACGCGCGGGACGACCGGAAAGTTCGGCTACAAAATCACTGTCGGGCAGTGGATGTCAAGGGTTTCCGAAAGTGGGTAGTGTCCTCATTCAGATTTCTAGTTCGCAAGTGCGGCGGTCAACTTACGATCGCTGGAATGGGAAGGGTTTAAGGCAGCACATCAGCGATAGACCCGGGAAGAACCGTGGTGAAAACCACCACGGGCACACCAAAAATGGTCCGTCTTAATAAACGCGGCAGATTCAATCGATGCGGTCCACGGAGACATGCGAAATAACGATACGGAACATGCCGACGGACCCCACCGGGGGCCGGGCCATTGTTGAGCGCTACTTGGCTTTTGTCACTTCGTCCCACTCGACTTTGCCGTCGCGAACGCGGACGACGCGGTGGGCGCGGAGAGCGATATCGGGCTCGTGGGTGACGAGGATGATGGTGTTGCCCTGCTCGTGCAGCCGCGCAATGAGATTCATGATCTCTTCGCCCGTTTGCGAATCGAGATTGCCGGTAGGCTCGTCGGCGAGGAGGATCGACGGTCTGTTCACGAGAGCCCGCGCGATGGCCACACGCTGGCGCTGCCCGCCCGATAACTCGTTCGGCTTGTGCATCATGCGATCGGCGAGATCGACCTGCGCGAGGGCCTGTTTCGCGCGTGCGATGCGCTCCTCCGAGGGAGTGCCGTTGTAAATCAAGGGCAACTCGACATTGTGGAGCGAAGTGGCGCGCGGAAGAAGATTGAAGGTTTGAAAGACAAAGCCGATTTCTTTGTTGCGAATGTAGGCGAGCTCATCGTCGTCGAGCTCGCTCACCAACCGGCCGGCGAGATAATAGCGGCCGCTTGAAGGAGTATCGAGGCAACCGATCAAATTCATGAGCGTGGATTTGCCCGAGCCGGAAGGACCCATGACGGCGACGTATTCGCCCTTGCGAATTTCGAGATTGACGCCGCGCAGAGCGTGAACTTTTTCCGCGCCCATCTCATAAGTTTTCCAGAGATCTTCGGTGTGAATGACGATGCCCGTGTCGATGAGATCCTGGCGGAATGCAGGCGCGGCGATGGCTTCGTCGACGGGCATGGGATCCTGAGTCGTAGGGTTCCTCGAACCTAGCTGCTGCTCTGCTGATCCTCGCGCTTCGGCTCGGAATTGTCCACTTTCACGGATGCGCCCGGGCGCAGCGTGCGCAGCGCCTTGTAACTGCCCGTCACGATCTGATCGCCATCTTTGAGGCCGCTGGTGATTTCGATATCGGTGACCCCGCTGATTCCGGTTTGAACTGGAACGAATTCAACTTTCTTGCCGCGCAATACGAAAACGCCTTGAATATCCTGCTTGTCGGCTGGCAGGCTGGAATCCTCGGGACGCGTGGCCGCAAGCGTCACACCGGAATCATTCTTGCCCTTTTGCGCGGCTTCGTCGAGCGAGCGCTTCGAGCGCATGGCGAGCGCTTGAATCGGAATCGTCACCACATCTTTCTTCGACGCGGTCTTGATCGTGGCGGTGACGGAGAGTCCCGGGCGAAGATCCGGCGGCGGCTGATCGAGCGTGACAACCACTTTGAAATCGCGGGCCTCCTGCGTGTTTGCGGTGGTCTGCGTGGTGGCCAGCCCGGAAGACCGCAGAATGGCCTGATCGCCAACTTCGGTCACGCGGCCGGTGAATGTCTTGCCGGGGATGGCATCGATTTTCACGTCCGTCTGCTCGCCGTTGCGGACGTTGACGATGTCGGTCTCGTCGACTTTGACTTCCGCGGTCACGACCGACATATCAGAAATCGTCATCAGGTAGCTGCCAGTAGCGTTTTGAATGCCGGGCACGACGTTCTCGCCAACGCGGACGGCGATGTAACTGACAAGGCCATCGATCGGAGCTGTGTAGGTGGTCTTACGCAGAACGTCTTTCTGGTGAACCAGGACGGCGCGGCTCTGATCGAGCCCGTGGCGAGCCTCATCGAGAGTCGCGCGGCTCTGCGCGAGTTGCGCTTTGGCTGCTTCGACTCCTGCACTCGCGCCATCGAACGCCGCGTGTTGCGCGTCGTAATCCTGGCGGGCGATCAACTGCCCCTCATAAAGCTTCTGTGCGCGCTCCCAATCGAACTTGGCCTTTTCGTAGTCCGCCTGACGCTGGGCGAGGGTGGCCTGGGCGGATTTGAAGTTCGCCTCCGCGGCCTGGACGCCGGCTTCGGCGGATTCGATGCCAGCTTGTTGCGCATCAACGTCGGCGGCGGGCTGGATGCTTTCGAGCTTCAGGAGTACATCGCCTTTGCGGACGTGGTCGCCTTCCTTAACCACGATTTCGGTGATTTTGCCGATGCCTTCGCCGAGGACGTTTGAATAGGTGAGCGGGCGCACTTCGCCGGAGGCGGTGACTACGGAAGTCAGATCTGCGCGCTTGGCGGTGGAAGTTTGGACGGTTACGACGTCCTTATTCGCCTCATAAACACTGGCCCACACCATCACACCGATGGCGACGACCGCACCGACCCCGATAGCGATTCTTTTACCGCCGGTCATAGTCTACAATCCTTCGGACATATCCAAACTATTGGACGCAAGAGCGACAGGTTCGCTTATTAATACGGCCCTCGCATCGAAAATGTTTCTCGCGAGCCTCCTCGCGAGCTGAAGCAAGCGAAGGAAGGGCGAAGCGCGGCAGTCTGGCCCCGTGCGGAACCGCCAGAATTCCCAGGAAACGACTCAACCCATTGTAGTTCGTTTCTTGCCCCGTGAAAAGGGTTGCGCAGGAGTCACGGTGATAAAACCGGGCTAGGCAACCCGGCTTGCCCCGTCTGGTTCTCAACTGTTACTGCCGTCCCCAAAGGGGAATCTTCGTTGACCTGTACGGGTGAACAGGATAAAATCCGGCTGGGTTTTGGGGCATAGGTGTCTTTAATGACGACCCGAACTAAGTACGTATTATTTCCATTGGTTATCCTAGGGTTAGCTCTGCCTCTGCAGCATCTGGCTTCGCAATCCGATCAGACCGACAGTAAGCAGCAGACAACGGACTCAAGTCCGCAGCAGAATCAGCAGAATCCTCCGCAGACCCCGGCAAAACCGAAGCAGAACGAAAGAGATCAAAAGCGCCGCGAGCACGCGCTCGAAAAGGAATTGGCGTCGCCATACAAGAAATGGCTGCAGGAGGACGTGGTCTACATCATCACGCCGGAAGAACGCAGCGCGTTTTTGAAATTGGAGACGAACGAAGAGCGCGAGCAATTCATCGAGCAGTTTTGGCTGAGGCGCAATCCAGACCCGGATTCGCCGGAAAACACGTTCAAAGAAGAACACTACCGGCGCATCGCGTATGCCAACGAGCACTTCGCCTCGGGCATCCCGGGCTGGAAATCGGATCGCGGCCGGATTTACATCATGTGGGGACCGCCGGACGAAATTGAGTCACATCCGTCCGGCGGCTCGTACGAGCGCCCGGCTGCGGAAGGCGGCGGCGAGACTTCCACGTACCCATTCGAAGATTGGCGCTACCGATATCTGGAAGGCCTCGGCAACGAGGTGATCCTCGAGTTCGTGGATCCCACAATGTCGGGCGAATACCGCCTGACCATGGACCCCAGCGAAAAAGACGCGCTGCTCTACGTTCCCGGCGCCGGCTTGACCATGATGGAATCGATGGGACTGGCCTCCAAGACGGACCGATTTAACAACACCGACGGCACGCATCTGGCGCAGCCACTGGGCGGCCAACCGGAGAGCTACGAAGAATTTACGCGGCTCGAAATGTACGCGAAGATCCAGCAGGCGCCGCCGGTGAAATTCAAGGATCTTGAGGCAGTGGTAACGTCCCGGCTGGTTCGGAATCAAGTATCGTTCGACTACCGGTTCGACTTCATGAGGATCACCGGCGATACGGTGCTCGTCCCGATCTCGATTCAAATACCTCACCGCCAGATGACGTTCCAGGAGAAGGACGGCATCCAGTCGGCGACGATGAATTTGTTTGCCCGAATCACAACGCTCAGCGGCCGCATCGTCCAGACTTTTGAAGATACGGTCAAGCAGGACGTGCCGAATTCGCTCCTGCAACAGTCGGTCAAGGGTTCGTCGATTTACCAGAAGGCCGTACCGCTCAGCCCGGGCTTGTACAGGCTGGACATCGTGCTGAAGGATGTGAATAGCGGAAACGTCGGAGTGGTGAACACGCGGCTCGGCGTGCCGCATTATGAAGATGACAAACTATCGTCGAGTTCGCTGATTCTGGCCGATCAAATTCAGCGCGTGTCGTCGCACGATATCGGACTTGGGCAGTTCGTGTTAGGCGACGTCAAGGTTCGCCCGAAAATGGATTCGACGTTTGCGGCGAACGAGCATCTCGGAATCTTCCTGCAAGTTTACAATCTGAAAGTGGACGACAAAACTCACAAGGCCGATGCGGCGGTGGAATACCGAGTGGTGAAAGAGAAGGATCCGACTCCGCTGTTGAAGCTCAATGAGTCCGGCGACCAGTTGACGGAACGCGGCGAGGAACTAACGCTCGAGAAAGCGCTCGCGCTCAACGCGCTGGCCCCCGGAAAGTACAAGCTTGAGATTCAGGTGACGGACAATCTGACGAAGGAAACGATTACACCGACGGCAGATTTTACGGTGAGGGCCCCCAGCCAATAATGCGGGGAGGTGGATCATCGTGATGCGGAAAATGCTACCGGTTCTGTTCATGTCGACCCTCGCGGGCTTTGCGGCTCCGCACTCGTCTGCTTCGCCGCAACCGGGAAAGATTTCCGGAGTCGTCGTCGATCCAAGCGGCACGCCACAGATGGGCGCCACGGTCTTCATCGTCTCGGAGCAGGTGGCCACCGCGTCACCGATTCAACTGCTCACCAACGACAAAGGAGCCTTCGCGAGCCAAGGATTGGCAGCGGGGTTTTATTCCATCCGGGCCACACTTGCGGGCTTCCTGCCTGCGATCGAATCGCACGTCCACGTAAAGGATCAGACGATCACGCAGCTTTCGATCGAACTGGGCTCGGTCTTCACGTCGCTCGACAAGTACCGCCGCGCGCCGAACCAGGAAAACGTGCCCGACGAGTGGAACTGGGTGCTGCGAACTTCCGCATCAACGCGTCCGATCTTGCGTTGGGATGATGGCGAAGTGCTGGTTGGAGGCCAACCGGGCCTCGCGGAAACCCCGCAGCAGAAGCAAATGCACGCTCTATTTGAGCTGACGAACGGCGGTCTGCATCCAGGCTCGGTCTCAAATCTGTCCGACGCGCCCGCGACAGTATTCGCCTACGACGAAAACGCCGGCGCGCATGGCCGCGTCGTATTCGCCGGGCAGTTCGGATATGAGAGCGCTTCGGCAACCGGCGGATTTGTGGCTGAGTGGCTCCCGAGCGGCAGTCCGCAGACGGGACCGGTATCAACACTTGTGATTCGCGAGTCACAACTGGGCGCCGATAGCCCTCAATTTCATGGCGCGCGACTCTCGCACGACGAACAGGCGCAGCTAGGCGACAACATTCATGTTCGCTATGGCGCGGAACTTCTGACGGCGACCTATGAAGGAAGCACTACCAGCATTCGCCCGCGCGCCGAAGTGGCGTATCAGGTTTCGCCGAATTGGATCGCCAGCGCTTCAGTATCGAACCATCCCTGGCAGGATTCAGATTCTTCGACTGGCGCGCTCGAATCCGCTATCGGTAATCTCGACTCGTTCCCGACGCTTCTCGTTCACGATAATCGTTCGGTGCTCGCCGACGATCTGCATGAAGAGATGGCGATCGAGCACATGCTGAATTCGAAGGCCAGCATCACGGTGGCAGGCTTCCACGATCACTCTGACAACGCAGCCGTCATCGGGCGCGGCAACGAAACAAGTTCCGACTTCCTGCAGGATTTCTACTCCGACGCGTTTGCCTACGACGCCGGGCCGTCATCCTCCTGGGGCACGCGCGTCGCATATACGCAGAAAATCACTGACATGATCAACGCCGCGATCATTTACGCGTGGGCCGGGGTTCTGGTCCCGACCGAGGAAGACAACCCCTCCGAGTCGTTGCGCGATTTGCTGCAAACGCGGAACCGCAACAGTCTCGCCGCCCGGGTCTGCACACGCGTGCCGCATTTCGGGACTGAACTTGCTCTGGGATACAAATGGATCGACGGGCGGGCGGTATCGCGGCAGGACGCCTACGGCGATGCCATGTACAACTTGGATCCATACTTAAGCTTGATCCTCCGCCAGCGGCTTCCCAAGTTCATCCCGGGCCACGCCACTTTGATGGCAGACTTCGGGAACCTGCTGGGCCAGGGCTACGTGACGCTGCAAACCGAGGATGGCCATGTCCTCCTCGTTCCGGCGTACCGGTCTTTCCGAGGCGGCGTCAGTTTCGAGTTTTAACCCACAGGCAGGTCCAGTACCGGAATTGGAAACGTGCCTCCCAAAAGTCATATCTTGCCGGATCTGGCATTCTGGCGCTTTCGTAACCCATTGAAAAATTGGAAGATGTTGATTGTCGATGGCTATGGTATGTGGAAATCCACGTGCACGCTATCTTTCAGGGATTTTGTGCCCAAAGACCGGCAATGAACGACGGGCTCAGAATGCGGTTCGGAGCGGTTGCGCTGGCAATCCTGACGATTGCTGCCGTCGTCTTTGCCGCCATCAATTTCAAGCAGCGCGAAGTCTTTCCCGCGCCCGACGACGGAGTGACTTGGCTTGATACTCCTGCGGGCGTCCAAGCCTGGTACGTGGCTCCGGGCTCTCCTGCGGATAAGAGCGGCATTCGGGCGGGCGATTACGTTCAGAGCGTGCGCGGCGTGCCGATCCATCACGCCACTCAGGTAACGCAGGTGCTTTTCCGCGCGGGTGAGTGGACGGAAGTAACCTACGGGATTGAGCGTGGAAATGCGACGTTCGACGCGAAATTGATCACCGCGCATGCGGAAAATCCGTCGTCGCTCGAAAACTACCTGCGAATCACTGGACTCTTTTATCTCTTCATCGGGCTATTCATATTCGCGCGGAGGTGGAATGCGCCGCGAGCGGTGCATTTCTATCTGTTCTGCCTGGTCTCGTTTATTTTTTACAGCTTTCACTACAGTGGGAAGCTGAACTCGTTCGACTGGATAATCTACTGGGGCAACGTGGTGGCGTGGCTGCTGCAGCCTGCGCTGCTGGTCCACTTCGCGCTCGTTTTCCCGGAGCGGCGCGGACGCTCGCTCTCGAGAATCCTGGCGGTCTATAGCATCCCCGCCATCCTGCTTGCGCTCCACGCGATGGTCTTCAACGATTTGATCGATGTTTTTTCGCCGATCGGATCGCGGCTCATCCTGGATCGCATCGAGTTGGCTTACTTGGGCGTCTACTTCCTCGCCGCGGCGCTGATTTTCTCGCTGAGTTACCGTCGTTCCACGACGGCCATTCTTCGCCAGCAGTTGAAGTGGGTCACCGGCGGAACGATTGCAGGCATCGTGCCGTTCTTCCTGCTCTATATCGTGCCCTACTTTTTCGGCGTGGTGCCCAAGCCCTGGATGAAGCTCTCTGTCTTTTCACTGGCGCTGATACCGCTGTGCTTTGGCTACGCGATCGTCCGCTATCGCCTGATGGACGTGGACATCATCTTCAAGCGCGGCCTGGCGTACACCTTCGCCACAGCGGCAGTCGTGGCGATTTATTTTTCTACGGTCGCACTGATCGGCGAGTTCTTCCATTCCTCCTGGACCACAGGCCCAGTTGGCGTCGTTGTGGCGATCGTAATCGCTGCGTTTCTGTTTGAGCCTGTGCGCGACTGGACGCAGGTGCGCCTCGACCACTTCTTTTATCGCGACCGGCTCGACTATCGCCGCACGTTGATCGAATTCGGCACGACGCTGACGAACGAAGTGAGGCTCGAGCCGCTGTTGGGGTCGGTGCTCGACCGGATTTCGCAGACGCTGCTGGTGGATCGTCTGGCGATTTTCCTGGAAGATCCGGCCAGCCCCGGCCAATTCTTGATGTCGCGCGAGATGGGATTAAATCCAGAAGGCCCGCTCGATCTGAGTTTTCTCAATACCACGCGACCGCAGTTTCAAACTTCCGGCTGCCTCTTTT
Organism: Candidatus Acidiferrales bacterium; assembly: GCA_035622115.1. Taxonomy (GTDB): domain Bacteria; phylum Acidobacteriota; class Terriglobia; order Acidiferrales; family UBA7541; genus Palsa-147. The sequence goes on along the minus strand of DASPVY010000387.1, from coordinate 5,578 downwards.
TCGAATCCGCGCGAGCGGCGGTGGCGGAGACAGATTCCGTGCGGCGCACGCTCGACCAATTGGATTTGAATTACTTCATTGCCTGCCGCATTCAAAATCGTACAGCGGCGATTCTCGGCCTCGGCAAGACGGTCTACGGCGACTATCTGACGAGCGACGACCTGGAACTGCTTCTCACCATCGGCAACTACGTGGGAATCGCGGTCGAGAACGCGCGGCTTTACAATTCGCTCGAGCAAAAAGCGACGCAAATCGAGCGCTTGAAGGATTTCAGCGAGAACATCGTCGAGTCGCTGAATATCGGGGTACTGACCGTGGACCTCGACGACCGGATCGAATCATGGAATCCGCAGCTCGTACGACTGCTCGAAATTTCGCGCGAGGACGCCATCGGGAAGCGCCTGGGAGACTTGCTGCCCGCCGATCTGACGGGCGAGTTGGTCTCGCACGCCAGCGAGGATCGCGTGAGCGGCATTTACAAATTCCATCTGCGGACGCCGGCCGGGCGGCAGGCGGTGGTAAATGTTTCGATCGCGCCGCTGGTGGGGAAAACGGGCGCGCGGATCGGACGTCTAATACTTCTAGACGATATCACTCAGCGCGTGCACCTCGAAGAGCAGATGCTGCAGACGGAAAAACTGACCTCGCTCGGTCTGCTGGCGGCCGGCGTGGCGCACGAGGTCAACACGCCTCTGGCGGTGATCTCGAACTACATCCAAATGCTGGCCAAACAATTCCCGGCGGACGATCCGAAGCAGAAGACCATCGACAAGATCGTGAAGCAAACGTTCCGCGCGAGCGAAATCGTCAACAATCTTCTGAATTTCTCGCGCACAGGCGCGGGGCAGTTTGTGGAAGTGAATCTAAATTCGGTGCTCGACGAAACGCTCACGCTCGTGCAGCACCCGTTCCGCACGTCGAACGTCAACGTGGTCCGCTCATTTCAGAAAACGCTGCCGCCGGTTCTTGGCTCGACGACGCGGCTGCAACAAGTGTTTCTGAACCTCTTCATGAACGCGCGGGACGCCATGCCGTCCGGCGGAATGCTGGAGGTTCGCACCTCGGCGCAAAACGGCTCCGTGGAAGTCGAGGTGACCGACACGGGCAGCGGCATTCCAGTCGAGCACTTGAATCGCATTTTCGATCCGTTCTTCACGACCAAGTCCTCCGGCCGCGGCACGGGACTCGGCCTCTCGGTGAGCTACGGGATCATCAAAGAGCACGCCGGTAAAATTGACGTGCGCTCGACTCCCGGAAAAGGCACGTCGTTCCGGCTCGAGTTCCCCACAGCCCAGAAAGCGGTTCATGCCTAAGGGATCCATCCTCGTCATTGATGATGAAGCAGAAATTCGCGAAGGGCTCGAAGCGCTGCTCTCTTCCGAAGGTTTCGATGTCACTCTGACCGACACGGCGGGAAGCGGCCTGGCGAAACTCGAAGAGCAGCCGTTCGATTTGCTGCTGCTCGACGTCAGCCTGCCGGACCGCAATGGTCTCGATCTTTTGCGCGAAATCCGCCGGCGGGATCCCTATCTTTCCGTCATTTTGATCACCGCGTATGGTTCGATTGACATGGCGCGAGCAGCTTTTAAAAGCGGCGCGCAGGATTACATCACCAAGCCGTGGTCGAACGACGAGCTGATCGCGCAGGTATCGTTGGCCATCGAAGGACGGCGGCTGCGCGAGGAAAACGTCCAGCTCAAACGTGCGCTCAAGCAGCGCTACAATTTTCCGAGCATCGTCGGCAAGAGCGAAAAAATGCTGGCGGTGCTGGATCTGGTGGCCCAAGTGGCGCCATCGCGCTCGACCGTTCTGATCAACGGCGAGAGCGGAACCGGCAAGGAAGTAATCGCCAAGGCGATTCATTCCGCTTCGACGCGCGCCGATAAACCGTTCATCCCGGTCAACACGGGATCAATTCCGGTCGATCTCCTCGAATCGCAGCTTTTCGGGCATGTGAAGGGCGCATTCACGAGCGCGGTCGCTTCGAAAAAGGGATTGTTCGAAGTGGCGGACCAGGGAACGATTTTCTTCGACGAAATCAGCACGATCAGCCCGGAAACGCAAGCGAAGCTCCTGCGCGTGATTCAAGAGCGCGAATTCATGCGGCTCGGCGGCACAGACACGATCAAAGTGGACGTGCGCATCCTCGCCGCCTCGAATGAGGATCTGATGGGGCTCGTGCGCGAAGGAAAATTCCGCGAGGACCTGTACCACCGGCTGAACGTCATTTCGCTCCATCTTCCGCCGCTGCGCGAGCGCAAAGAGGACATTCCGGCGCTGGTCGAGCGTTTCCTCGGCCGCTACTGCCAGGAAAACGGCAAGCCGCCGCGGACCTTCACGAATGCCGCGATGAAGTTGCTGATGGATTACGATTGGCCGGGCAACGTCCGCGAGTTGGAAAACGTCGTCGAACGCGCAGTGGTGCTCTCGACGCACGACTTGATCGATATCGACTTGCTTCCGGAAAGCGTCCGGACGCGAGAGATCGTCAAAGGCGTGCGCTTGCAGCTTGCCGAATTTCTACCGCCGATGCCGGGCGAATCAGCGGCGCGTGGCAACGCGCCGTCGCATTCGCTTTTTGAAATCATGGAAGAGGTCGAGCGCCGAATTATCGTGGACATGCTCGAGCGCACGAACTGGAATCAGACGGAAGCCGCCGAGCGATTTCAGATTCCGCTTTCGACGCTGAACCAAAAAATCAAACGGCTCGGAATCGAGACGCGGCGGCGCACCAGCGCTTCGGGACGCGGCGGATTCGACCCCGAAGCGGAAGATTCCACGAGCGCGGCCTCAACCGCCCGGTAACTTCTCCATCCATTTGCTTGCAGGCGCGGCCGGCTAAGACTTTTCCTGGGCGGCGGGCTTCCAATTGCGGGGCAAAAGAGTGGTGCTCAAATCGAGGCTCGAAAGATCAACGCCCTCAAGGTCCGTCTCTCGCAGAACAGTCGAGGTCAGGATGGCTCCACGGAAATCCGCGCCGTGAACGTTGGCGTTGCGAAAGTTCGCCGCGGTAAGATTTGCGCCGCGGAGACTCGCGCCGCTCAAATCAGCGCGGAAGAGCTCGACGCCGTTGACTTGCGCGCCGCTCAAATCAGCGCCGCTGAAATTGGACTCAGTCGCGTCGGCCCGGCGCATATCGGCGCCTTTCAGATTCGACTTGCTGAAATCCGCGAACGTGATTTTCGCTGCAAACAACGATGCGCCTTGCAGATTCGCGCCATGAAAAATCGCGTACGCGAGATTGCTCTCCGAGAAATCCGCCTTCGAGAGATCGGCGCCGCTCAAATCGGCGCGCACTCCGCCCTCTTCGCCGCGCGTAAACCGGGCGTGCGATTCCAGAATTTCCGAGACACGTTTTCCGTGGTGCCGGATGCTGCGCAACGATCGCAATTCTCCTCCAACTCTTGCAGCGTGAATTCTACTAGATTCGAGGCAGGGCGTGTATCTTCCGCGCGAATCGCCGCCAATGTAGCCGGAATCGCCGCTCCCGGGAATTGTGGTAACTTGGAACGCTGATGAACCTATTTGAAAAGCTCGCCAGCCGCGCCCGATCGTTCCCGCAGCGAATCGTCATGCCAGAAGGCGAAGATCCACGCATAGTTGCGGCTGCATCGCGAATCACCCGCGAGGCTTTCGCGCGCGTCACATTGATCGGCCGCAAGGCGATGATCGAATCGCAGGCGCGGGCGCAGAATCTCGCGCTCGACGGCGTCGCGCTGCTGGACCCCAATGCCAGCGATCGGCTCGATGCCTACGCGCAAATTTTTCTCGAACGCCGCCGCGCGAAAGGGGTGTCGTTCGATGAGGCCTACGCGACCGCACGCAAACCTCTCTATTTCGCTCAGTTGATGGTCGCAGCCGGTGATGCGGATGGCTCGGTTGGCGGAGCGGCGAACTCGACGACCGACACGGTGAGGTCGGCGCTGTATGCCATTGGCCTGGCGGCGGATTCAAAATTACTCTCGAGTTTTTTCCTGATGGTCGTGCCGCCGCGCGAGGGGACGGCCTTCGGCACAAACGCCGGAATGCTTTTCGCCGACTGCGCCGTGACGCAGGATCCGAGTCCATCCGAACTCGCCGAAATCGCCATCGCCACTGCGGAGAATGCGCGCGGATTTCTCGAGGTCGAGCCTCGTGTCGCGCTGCTCTCTTTTTCGACGAAGGGATCGGCCGATCATCCACGCGTGGAAAAAGTGCGCGAGGCGCTTCGAATTGCCCGCGCCCGGCGCCCGGACCTTACGATCGACGGCGAGTTGCAGGCCGATGCGGCGATCGTGCCGGCGATTGGTTTGTCGAAAGCGCCGGGCTCTCCGGTGGCAGGCCGCGCCAACGTCTTGATTTTTCCCGATCTCGACTCCGGAAATATCGCCTACAAGCTGGTTGAGCGTGCGGCGGGAGCCCTGGCGCTCGGCCCGATCCTCCAAGGCCTGGCGCGCCCGGCAAACGATTTATCGCGCGGATGCTCGGTTGAGGACATCGTTCACGTGGCGGCAATCACCGCAATCCAGGCCCTCGAGGCGAAGAATGCGACGTCGCCCACTGGCCCGTGAATGCAAAGGCAACGCGCGACTCGGCTTGCGCGCGAGCAATCTTCGATGTGGAATCGGATCACAGCTCGCCTGTTGTCGCTCGTCTTTCTCCCCGGCTCGCTTCTGCTGACCGGCAGCACCCCGGTTGCGAAGGCGCCCGCACTCGCCGGCCGTGCCCAAGATGAAGAAAAAGCGGTTGAAGAAATTGTCGCAAACCTCGCTGCGGGCCGCGTAATCATTGGCGTTTTCAAAGATGGCCTGGTGATTGGCACGATCGAAAATAAGGTTGAGCCTTCCAGCATCCCGCCTCCGATTGTGCCAATGACCTCCGTGCGCGCGGGCGTACTTCTCGGAGCAGCGGAGTGGGTGTCGCCATCCGCGCATCAGCAGGTCGTAGATCTCGCGCATGATTTGCCCCACGTCCGCGGAAACGCGCCGCTCTCGGCTCAGCAACCGCACCTCGCGCAAACCATCGACACCCGCACCGCAACCGACATCGAACAGACGGGCCTCGGACTGATGAACCGCCTCAACGATGGCGCATCGCAACTCCACGCTGAGCTCGACATCCCCCACGACGAACCGTTGACAGAGCTGGTTCTGGCAGGCTTCGTTCCGAGCTATGGTCCCGAAGTGTGGTTCCTCACCTATACGATCGAACAGCAACCCGAGCGCGGAGATTTCTGGACCACCCGCGTTCATCGCCCGCGTTATGTCCAATATTGGCCGCCTGAGAAAAAGGAGCCCCGAACGCTGATTGAGTTCGATTATCCGGATGAGCCCAAGACGACCAAGCTGCGCGACTTGATTCTCGCCCACGATCCTCGGCTCGAAAAAATCCGCTCCTTCTCGCCCGACCTGGCGTCGGTGGCGGATGCGATACTTCGCGGGGATACGGACAAGACTTTTCTCGCGTCAGGCGAGGCCTATTTGCGCGCGTCGATGGACGCCATTGCGGAAGGAAATCACGAACGCCTCGCTGTAATTCATTTCGATTCCGGATTCCAGTGGGTGATCGCTCCTCCGCCGGAGAAGCAACCACAGAAGGC
>DASPVY010000386.1:0-4454 GCA_035622115.1 Candidatus Acidiferrales bacterium | reverse complement strand
CATGGCGTATTGCCGCCGTAGCGCCAAGTGCTCGGATGGGGAGTGGGAGTCGAACCGCGCACTCCCCAAAACACTATCTTGGTTTCTGTATGAGACATCGATGAATGAGGCCGGACCGCTTGACGTACCGCAATTAACTTTTGCCCTCGCGGCGAACGCCGATTCCAACCTCATGTTAGGCAGACGTCGAGAGCGAAGTCAATCTGCATCGGACGCTGAATTTCGGAGCCGGAACACGATCTTTTTCGGTGTTCCGAAACTGCAGGTTTGACTGGAATCGCGACAATGCTGCAACTCCGGACGAATACGGCTCGAACGGCTGGCGGAGGCGCACGCGCACCCACGAATGGGTTAGAATCGGACGGTGCACGTCCATGCTCACGGCGGAGAACACGATTCTCACGCGCACGCGCATTCGCACTCGCACGTCCATATGCACGGAGCGATACATTCGAAGGGCATGGCGAATGTGCTCGGTGCGGCAGTGGTGGTCACGCTGGCGCTCGTCGCCGTCGAATTCGCGGCCGGATATTTCGGCCATTCCATCGCGCTCATCAGCGACGCCGTTCACAATCTGACCGACGTACCAACCATTTTTATTTCGTGGATTGCGATGCGACTGGCGGAGCGGCCGCCGACGACGGAACACACTTACGGTTACCATCGGGCCGGTATTCTCGCGGCATTCACGAACGCGTTTTTCGTGAGCTTAGTGGCCGCAGGGATTCTGTACGAAGCCATTGCTCGATTGCGCCAGCCCGTCGGCGTCAACGCGGGCGTGATGCTTTGGGTCTCGTTGATCGCCCTGCTCGTGAATGGCGGCATTACCCTTGCTCTGACCTCGGGGCGCCGCGATCTGAACGTGCGCAGCATTCTGGTGCATTCCTTCGGCGACGCCCTGTCAAACGTCGGGATCATCGCCGGCGCGCTGGCAATCCGATGGTTTGGCGTCGTTTGGATCGACCCACTGATCGCCGCGGTGATTGGTGCGCTGGTCTTGTGGTCCGGCTGGGGCATTTTGCGCGAGACCACCCATATACTTCTCGAAGGTCTTCCTCGCGACATGCGGCTCGAAGACGTGGCGCGCTCGATTCTCTCGGTGCCCCGCGTCCACGAAGTCCACGACATTCACATCTGGACGCTCGGCACGGATCTCAACGCGCTCTCTTGCCATATCCAGATTCCAGATATGCACATGGAAGATAGCGAAAAAATTCTCCTCGAGATCAAATCAAAACTCACACAGGACTTCGGTATTACCCACACGACGATTCAGTTTGAGCGGGCCGGGCTGCCCGCCCAATCGGGTTACCACATGCCATTGCCCGTCCAGGCGCAGAAGCAATAACTGCGAGGAAATCTCGGGAGTGAATGAGTCAGGAACGTGCTCGATCGAGGCTAGATCGGAAGCTTGAACGGCGTGCCACGGTCTTCGTTCGCCTTCGTCGTCGCGTCGGCATCGACATCGGCTACGTTCACTGTGCGTCGCGCACCACTGCTCGTGATGTAAACAAGTTGATCCTTACGGCGCGTGAACGCAACTGCCGTAATCTCAGTGCCGTTCTTGAGCACCAGTGTGAAATCCCCCAAGTCCGGAATCAATTCCGGCTCGTGGGGCGGTTCTGTTTCCGGCGGAGTGGCAGCTTGCTCATATGAAGCGGATTGCTGTGCTTCCTGCGCCGGTTGCTGTGCGGATTCTTCTGGTGGGGCCTCGGGCTGAGATTCGTCGGCGTCGTACGGGGAATAATACCCGCCCCCAAGTAGATAAATCCCGGTAAGTCCTCCGATTCGTCGAAATCGCGCAGCAAGCGCGAGCTGCGATTGCGTGTTCGAGGCTGAAGTGCAACCGAGGTTCTGACAGTCGAAGCCGAGTCCGCCCAATGCCGGTAATGAATTCGGCAAAAGAGCAGTTGTGTTCGGTTTATACAGGTACGCCCGCGAGCTCGCGGACCCGGATCGCGATCCTGAGGGCTTCGCAGAGAGTTTCACACCCGAAAATGAATGGCCGGTATGCACCGATCCTGAGTGACCGGATGATGCGGACGAATGCCCACCACCAGCGGCCGAAGCCGCTCGCTGCGCGTTGGTTGTGGAGGCTAAACACAAAACGAGGACTGCGACGAAGCCCACTAGAAGTGATTTTCCCATGGCCCACCGCCTCTGCTGATACGACGCCTGCCGGACCGGACCGGTTGCACGGTATTGTACTCCTCGGGAAAAGGCCCGGCACGTTTTATTGCGGCGCCAAATGGCCCCGGCGGTCGATGCGCCGCTATCACGCCCGGTCGGTTCCCGCCGGACCAAGGATAGCCTTGCTTTCCCCTTCGAATCGAATATGTTATAACCTTCGCGCCGTGGAAATGCATCCGTTGGACCACGAAACTCCGGCTCCGGCGCGGCAGCGGTCAGAGTCGTCGCGAGCTGACACCTTACGGGCGGACGAGCCATGCGAGTTTTGCCCGCAATGCTCGGCGAGGTTGGCAGCAAGAAGTTGTAAGCTCGTCTGCGCGTCATGTGGTTACTACATGTCCTGTTCGGACTTCTATTGAGGCACGCCCTCGAGCGGTCAGGTCTTAGATGGCGTCACCGGTCGTCATAAGCCGGCGATTTCAGATGCGAAACGGAATTTGCCAGGAGGCGAAAACGTGGCACTGCAACTTAGGGAACATGAAGCGAATGGGGTCAGCGTGGTCGAGATTGACGGACGAATCGTGTTGGGCGAGGAGAGCAACGCGTTCCGTGAACGAGTGAAACAAATGCTCGCCGCCGGGAAGAAAAAGATCGTGCTGAACCTGGCGAACGTCACCTATATCGATAGCGCCGGCCTCGGGACGTTGGTAGCCACATTCCACAGCGCGCGGTCGCAGGGCGCGACGCTCAAGCTCGCGAACCTGGGCGCGAAGTTCAAGGAAGTCCTGCAAGTTACCAAACTGATGACGGTATTCGACGTGTACGACAACGAGACGGCCGCCATCCAGAGCTTCAAGTAAACGGCGCTTCCCTTGCGGGCGCGGCTTTCCAGACGCCGCGTCCCAAAGCCTTATCTTTTCACAAAGGCACCAGGAGCGGTTTGCATTGGGGCCTGTGTGGAAACTTCGGACTAAGAGCTCGGCTCGACTCGGTAAATCACTAAGCCGCTGAGCAGCTTCGGGTAGAAATCTGTGGACTTTTGCGGGAGCAAGTCACCGGCCAGCGCGATCTCCGCCACCTGCCGCACACGTACTGGGTTCAAAAGAAACGCGAGTTGTGCATCGCCCGCATCGACTGCCTCCAGCGCGGTTGAAATCTCGCGTTCGTAGGACACGTGTTGCTCGGCGACGATGGCCTCCGCCGTGATGCCCAGGCATTTTTCGATGAGCATCCGGTGCAATAAGACAACGTCTAGCTCACGCAGCGGAGCCGATAGATCCGGCAGGAGCTGTGCCAGATCCGTGTTCCTTTTTAGAACAAACAAATAAAATGCTCCGCTGCCGGCATAAACGCCGATACCATGCCGCGCGTGCTGTTTTTCAAGATCCCGGGAGAAGTCTATGAACGCCCCGGGGCGTTCATCTCCCGAGGCAAACGGATAGGCGTACCAATCGAAGTAGCGCGAAGCCTGGGACCGAAACTTCACAAAATCGAAATTCGCGACGCCGCGAATCACCCGATGAGTCGGAAGAATTGTCAACCCGCTTGAATGGGTGTTGAAGAATGCCATCATCGCAAATTCGTATGGCGCGTCGGTCTCGTGGCCGCTCGTGCGCATTCTGCATTCATCGCGATAGGCGAGCGCGGTTTCGTAGCGGTGGTGGCCGTCCGCAATAATGAGCTTTTGCGCGGCCATCGCCGCTATGATTCGCCGAATCGATCCGGCATCGGTCACGGGCCAAAGCTGATGAACGACCTTGTACTCGTCCTTCAATTCGACTGCCGGGGGTGTCCGGCTAATGACCTCGAGCATCGAGTCGATCTGCTTCGACGCATCGTCGTAAAGCATGAAAAGGATTCCTGTCTGCGCATGCGTATGGCGCAACAATTCCAAGCGATCCGCTTTGGGAGCTGAATGGGTCCGCTCGTGGCGAAAGACAACTCCAGCGGCAAAATCTTCGATGCGACCAAGAGCGACGAATCCACGCCGAACCCGGCGGGTATTGCTTCCCGGCACGGCAAACTCCTGCGAGTAGGCGTAGAGTGCAGGCGCCGCGTCTTGCACCAGAACCCCCGAAGTAATCCATTCGTCGAGCTTCGTCGCGGCGCGCGTATAGACGTTGTTTCGGGCGGAATCGCCGGGCAGGATCCGGCCTTTTTCCACTGAAATCAGATTGTATGGGCTCGCCGCGTAATAGCGTTCCTGCATTTCAGCGGTGATCTTGTCGTACGGTTGCGTCGTCGCATCTGCGGGAGAGACGCGCTGCGAGTTGTAGCGGTAGGCTCGAAAGGGACGGATATCAGCCACGGTTTCCTCGGAATGT
>DASPVY010000385.1:0-3106 GCA_035622115.1 Candidatus Acidiferrales bacterium | reverse complement strand
CGGGCGTCAATACGCTCCTCGCAAAATACTCAGCCGATCCGGTTTCGGCTTCCATGAGTCACACGGCCGCAATTCTGTGCGCGCCCTAGATTCTGGAAACTGCGCGCGAATCATCCCAGCAAACGCTGCCCAGCGGCCTCGCATTTTGTTAGGATGTGCCGGATGATGCGCCCCCGCACTCCGCGATTCGTTTCGTTTTCTCTGCCGGTCTCGCTCACAATCGCCCTCTCCATCACGTTTCTGGCCTCTTCGGCAATGGCGCAAACGGGCTCAATCGAGTTCGCCGTGCATGTTACTCCTTCAAGCGGCGTGAGCGAGCCGGTCCGCCAATTCCCCTTCTATTTGCTGAGCAAAAGTTTTGCGGATGTTCAAGCGGAAGCCGAAGCCACCGAACGCAAGCTCGATCTCAGCGCCTTCGTGGACAAGCTTGACGTTTCGAAAGAACTGAAAGCCTGGATGAAAAAGAACAACACGGTGGCCCTCTCTGGCGAGGACTTCGTCAACGGACTTTCCGTCAACGATGTCATGAGCGTTCCCGAATTTCTGAAAGCCTATGTGGACCGCAACGCCGGAGATCAATCCATCAATTTTCCTTCGCCCAAGTACAAGCCGCATGACGAAGAGAAAAATCCCGAGCGCTACCAAAAGCTTCGCCAGGAGTATCTCGACTCCATTCGCAAATTTCTGACCGCGAATCCCGACAGCAAATCAGGGATGGATCTCAATCTCGATTCGATTGATCCCGGTCCGACCTGGCGGACGGAGTCGGCCAAACGCGATCCAGCCTTGAAGCGCCGCGCCCTCGAACTCGCGCAAACGCGCTATCTGGTCGCCAAAGCGGAAACCGATCTCGACGGCCGGGGAAACCTGCATGGCATTTCTCCGGGCACGTACTGGATTGGGACGCTCGACATCTACGTCACCGTCGGCGACGCGCGTTTGCGTTGGGATGTGCCCGTGCGGGTGAGCGCCGGCGGAACTTCTCGGGTCGAGTTGACAAATTCCAACGCAGCCCAGCCGCGCGCCGCGTCACCCTGATTTCTCGCATGACCTCCCCTACGCCGGGCGATCCCTCAATTCCGCTATTGGGCTCTGCCAATTCTGCCGAGCGCGAGCGCGCCGCTGCAGATCTTTTCGCCCGTGGCCGCGAGCTGATCGCTCCCATTCTCGCGTCGTGGCTTCAGGACGCCGATCTCCGCGCCAGTTTTGGCTCCGCGACTCCGCGAATCACGGTGGGCATCGCCGCGCCGCCGGATTTGTTCGAGAAAATCCGCGCGGCTCATGGAAACCCGCGCTTGGCCGCCGTTCCGCCCGATCAGGACGCTGTCGAATTCGAGTTGCATTTTGCGGGCGGCGTGCAGCTCGACTTTTTGACCACCAATTCCCCGCGCGGCTCGGGCGCCATCGCGCGTTATCTTGAAAAATTCGGCGCCGGCATCCAGCAGGTCGAGATCGATGTCGCATGCGTCGATCGCGCCAGTGAAATCCTCCGCTCTCGCTTTCAGCTTGCGCCGCTCTATCCCGCCACGCGCGCCGGCGCAGACGGCACTCGCGTCAATTTCTTTCTTGCCGCGCGTCCGGATGGCCGCAAGGTCCTCATCGAGTTGGTTGAGAAATAAAAAGGAAAAGATCGAGCGCGACGCGATTCGCGCTATTCGCCGCTTTGTTCGAGCAGTTTGCCCACGAGCGCCGTCCAGCCTGTCTGATGGCTTGCCCCGAGCCCGGTTCCGTTATCGGCGTGAAAATATTCGTAGAACAAAATCAAATCGCGCCAGTATGGGTCGTTCTGAAAGATTCTGCTATTCCCGTACACCGCCCGCTTACCGTCGCGGCGCAAGAACATTCTTGAAACTCGCCGCGATATTTCCTGCGACACTTCCCACAGTGTCATCGTCTTGCCGGACCCGGTCGGACATTCAACTTTCAAGTCGCCGCCGTAATAGTAGTCGTATCGCTGCAGCGCTTCGATCACCATAAAGTTCACTGGAACCCACACGGGCCCTCGCCAGTTCGAATTGCCGCCGAAAAGATTCGTTGTCGACTCGGCCGGCTCGTAATCGACCATGTGCTCGGTGCCATCCGTTCTCAGAATGTATGGCTTCGCTGCGTACACCTTCGAAAGCGACCGGATCCCATAGGGCGAGAGAAACTCATTTTCATCCAGCAAGTAGCGCAAAATCCGCACGAGCCGCTCGCGGTTTACCAGCGCGATCAGCCGCCGCACTCCGCTCTTGGACCTCTGGCTCATGTCCACGTGCTGCGCTGTTTCTTTGTGATGATCGAGAAACCACTGCATCCTTTTCAAGAACCCTTTGTGCGGCTCGACCTCTTCCGGTTCGAGCGTATCAACCGCGAAAATCGGTATCAGCCCCACCAGCGAGCGCACTTTCATTCGGAATTGCCGGCCGTCGGGCGAACGAATCACGTCGTAATAAAAACCGTCCTCCTCGTCCCACAGTCCCATTTCCTCGCCGCCGATCTTGTTCATCGCGTCCGCAATGTGAACGCAGTGCTCGAAGAACTTGCTGGCCACGTCCTCATACGCCGGATTCTCCTTCGCCAGCTCCAGCGCGATCGTCATCATGTTGAGCGAATAGCACATCATCCAGCTCGTGCTGTCTGATTGCTCGATCCGAAGTCCTCCCGGCAACGGCCGCGAGCGGTCGAACACACCGATGTTGTCGAGGCCCAGAAATCCGCCTTCGAATATGTTCATGCCGCTTGGATCTTTGCGGTTGACCCACCACGTGAAATTCAGCAGCAGCTTTTGAAACACGCGCTCCAGAAAATTGCGGTCTGCTCGTCCGAACATCCGCCGCTCGATTCCGTACACGCGCAACGCCGCCGCCGCGAACACCGGGGGATTTTCGTCGTCGAATGACCACTCATACGCTGGCAGCTTTCCATTCGGGTGCATGTACCATTCGCGCAAAAACAGAATGAGCTGCTCTTTCGCGAAGTGCGGGTCGATCATCGCCATCGCCACGCAGTGAAACGCCAGATCCCACGACGCGTACCAGGGGTATTCCCATTTGTCGGGCATTGAAATCACGTCGGCGTTGTAAAGCGTCCTCCACTCGTGATTCCGCCCCTCAAGCCGTTCTGG
>DASPVY010000384.1:0-3369 GCA_035622115.1 Candidatus Acidiferrales bacterium | reverse complement strand
TTATTTTATGCCAGTCCGAATCGCAACGGAAGTCCAGCGGCGGGAAATCCAGAAGCGCGCCCGACGACCGCCGTCCTGGGCGGCTCTGGGCTCAGCGCGCGACGGCGTGGGCCTTCGCCTCGGACTTTTTTTCTGCCTCGATCTTCTGCGCTGCAAGCTGCGGCTCAAAGCAGCGACGGCAGCGCGCCTCATACATACCCCCGGCGCCCACGACGATCAGCTCTTCAGACGCTACCAGCCTCTGCGTGTGCACAGCAGGATTCCCGCAGCGCATACAGATGGCCAGAAGCTTCGTAATCTCTTCGGCCATCGCCAGCAGCCGTGGCATCGGCTCGAACGGCCGGCCCATGAAGTCCGTGTCCAGCCCGGTGACGATCACTCGCTTGCCAGAATCGGCGAGTTTTGTGCAGGTCGTGAGCAAGCCGTCGCCGAGAAACTGACCTTCGTCGATTCCCACGACCTCGGTCCGCGCCTCAACCTTCGCCAGAATCTCCTCGGCCGTCTTCACCAGCTCCGATCCCAGCTCCAGGCCCGAGTGCGACACGATGCCGCTCACCGAATATCGTTGGTCGATTACCGGCTTGAAGATTTGTACGCGCTGCCGGGCGATCTCCGCACGCCGCAGCCGCCGGATAAGCTCTTCGCTCTTGCCCGAAAACATCGGCCCGACCACCACTTCGATCCAGCCCATATTCCCTTTGACGATGTCCACTTGCCGCTCCTGTGCGCGCCCGTCGTTCGCCGGGGAGCACCTCAAAAACTTAAATTAACACACCGCCGTGGCGAATGGGAGTTGAACTGCCGTCCGAGCGCGAATCAACCTCGCGAGGTTTTCGCTCCCGCCGCTTGATAAATCGAGGCATTGTAGAAAGGCGCGAACGCATGAATCACTGCCGCACGAAACGAATCCTGCCGGGTCACCAGATCGCGCGTGAAAACGCCCCACGCGCCTTGCGCATCGCGAATCCCCCGCTCGCCGGTGAAGCCATCCACGGCTGCGGCCAGTTCCACCCCTTCGTCCACAACCGTGCGCGACAATGGCTCCGGCACCATCACCGCTCCGGACTGGCCGAACGCCCCACGGCCGGACCGGTCGAGAACATATGCCCAGCTCTCCAAAAAGACGCATCGTTTCTCGCCTTCGTAGACCACGTCAAATCCGCCCTCGAGCCCCACGAAATATTCCCATGGCTCTTGCGTTTTTTCCGCGAGCTCGCGAAGCGCCTCGGCCCGATTCCGCGCTCCTGCCATCAGATCCGCACGCGATAGCGGCGTGTGCCGCACTCCACTCGCCACGGATACGCCACGGATCTCGTATCGCGTTCCCGCATCGAGCAAGTCTCCAATCGCTGCAAGAGCGTCCGAAACTGCGTTTAGCTTGGGGCGGCGAGTGCTTCCGACGGCCACGACGATAATCTTCATTTGCAGCGCGGTATTCACTTCCTTCTCAAATCAGCAAAGCGCGCCAAACGGCACGATCTTGCGTCAGTCCTTCCACAACGGGCTCTGTCTTTCACGCGAATACCGGCTGGCGAGATATTCTTTCAGCGATTCGATTGTCGTGAAAACCTGGTCCGAACACCCGATCATCCAGCCGCTCACCTGCTCGACAGGCAGCGGCGTTACTAGATAAACCGGTATTCCTTTTCGAAACGCGAACGTGAGCTCAGCCGGCGTACCGCCGCTCGTCGCCGTCGGGTCGTCCCAATAGCAGATCAAATAGTCGGCTTTGTTCTCGATGAGGTCGAGATCGAACTGGATGATTTTCCGAACCACTCGCCGAAACCTTTCGGGATCTCCGATTTTCCATTCGCGGAAGTGTGCCACTTCCTCATCCGTAAGATTCTTCTTCTCATCTTCGGCGGGATCGTAAACGCGGTGTCCAAGCTGCTCGCGGAGGAAGGGTGCTAGCTTGCGGCGCCAAAGCTTTCCGCCGCCATCGACGAATTCAATCGGGCCGCAGAGGTACGCTAGCATGGCGATTCGAGGCGCAAGAATCTAGCACGGCGTCTCCGGCGCCGCAACGCTCATTCAAGACCAGCAATGCTACGTTAAGCGAGCCAATTCACTCAGACGATCACGCTCTATGTTGTAAGAGGATTAAAGTGCTGCGAATGGAGCGGGATAAGGGAATCGAACCCTCGCCTCCACCTTGGCAAGGTGGCGTACTACCACTATACGAATCCCGCGAATGATTCCAACCGCAGAATATTTATAGCATGCGCCCCAAAGGCCAGACAAGCCGCCGCGTTTCGCTTCGGTACATTGAGACACTGCTGCTGCTTTCTCCCCATCTTGCGCCTTGCATCGTCGACTGCCGGCTTCGCGACTGTTAGTCCACTTCCAAAATGCGAGCCGTTCGCACGACCGGAGACCGCTTCTGACGCGCGGCGAAACGTTCGGCACGCTCGCGGTCGATGTAAACGCGGGCAAATTTCTCACCATCATGATAATAAACCGTCACCTGCCAGTGACGATGTTTCCGGCGACGGTCGCGGCGTAGCCGCAATCGCCCCCTGGCTGCTTTCTTTGGGGCCTTCCTCTTGTTTTTTTTCAAAGGTTCCTGGCTCTCTGAAGCACGGGACGTGGTTGAATTCCATTCACTAGTTGCAACTATTGCAACTCCCAAGCGCCCGCGCAAGTAACTAGCTATGAGGTAACAACTGAAATACGAGCGATATATACTGTTGTGATAATCTGCACCAACTCGCCGCACTTCGCTGAGTCGAAATCCTCCGCCGGACGTCCAATACACGAGGCGGGTTGTTCCAAAGTTTTGACCCTCGCCTGGAACTTTTGCCCAGTCGCATCCGTAGTAGCTGATGAGGGGACGACAATGAGCTGCGATTGCAACGCGTTTGAAATGACCGACACGACGATCACGAACCGCCTCGAAATCAAAGATTTAAGAACTCACTCGCCCGAAACTCTCGAAACGCTACGGGGACTCCTCGCGGGCGGCGCGATGCTCCGCCCGGACGCCAAACGCCCTCACTTTTATGAGCTCGAGGGCGATTCTTGCGTGTTTTACGTTTATTTGTCTCCCGTGGACGGGTCTGTGGAGTTGCTGGCCACTTGGCCGCGCACGCAAAGTCCTGAAGCTCAAAACCGCTGCCACTAACTTTTCTGATTGCTGCGCCGGACTTCTCGCACGGCAGCCGATCTACGACGACTTGAACTAATCGTGCACGGCTGTGCTTGACGGATTCAAATCCCTGAGAATCTGTTTGTCCAGTTTGAGGACTACGGGGCTTTCACTCGATCGCGCGTACACCGAGTTTCCCGAAGCGCTCGAAATGCGAACCTCGATCTTCTTGCCGGACTTGTCGGTCAACGTCGCTTCAGCGGCGGGCTTGGCCAGTTGGCTGG
>DASPVY010000383.1:0-7654 GCA_035622115.1 Candidatus Acidiferrales bacterium | reverse complement strand
AGGCCATGCAGCGCGCCGGTGGTCACCTGGTGCATATCGGGATCTTCGACGTAATCTTTCTGGATGTGCTCCAGAACTTCGCTGTATACCGTGAGTGAGCGGTAGGCTTTGTCGTCGGTCGAGCGGCCCAGGACGTAGCCGGCGGCCACATAGGCGATCACCAGGATGGATAGCACCAGCGCGATCTGTTTGGTCAACCGGCTCATCATGTCGTTGTCCTTCGAACCCTTCCAGCGACGCGCGTCGCGGAACCATCAGTATATCATCCCGCCCCGTGGGCCGCTTGGGATGGGATGCTACTTGTGTGCGAAGGTTTGCCGGGGTTCGCGGACATCAGCGGATTCCGCCAGATCAAGCGGAAGAGCGTCGGTCACGTAGGTGTGGGACATGCGGTCGTGCCATGTGAACTGGTCGTCGTCCCAAAGCGCCCAGAGGAAGCCCATGGTCAAGGCCCCGGCCGAGAGGAGATAACCGAACGACCGCCAAAGGAGCTGTCGCGTATCGGCCATACGGCCGTCGAGGCGCACCACGTAGAGGCCAGTAAGCTGCATGCCCGGAGTTGCGCCGCCAAAGAAGGTGAAAATCGAAAAATAAATTACGTAGAGAAGGAGAAACGTAGCTCCAAACACGATGGCATCCATGCGCGTGAACGATATTCTGCCGCCCAGCGAACGAAACATGGCCGCAAAGGCGAGGTACGAAACGATGAGAAACGCCAGATCAAGTAGCCCGGCCTGCCGGCGCCCGCGTAAGCTGGCGACGGGCACAAGCGCGGTTTGCGGGTGTGCGCGACCGTCGTTCCCGGCTGAGAAATCGAGCTCGGGCTGAAAAATCGAGATCTCTACGCGCTCGGGGGCGCGAGGCGGGCTTAGCTTTCGCCCGGAGCACCCTATAGGCTCGGAGAGATGCACGGGCGCGTAGGGAGGCTCGCCATCCTCATGGGAGACCCCTTGAAGGGGAAGCGGCGATTGGGAGTCATCGGGCAGATAGCGGCGGCGGCGTGCTCGGTAGATCTGCATGCGCCGGGCAACCTCGTGCCGCCACTCGGGTTCTACCTCGGTGGCGCGCACAGTGGCGAATTCATCTTCCGGGGGAATCTCGTGCAGGGGTGATTCGCAGAACGAGCATTTACTGGCGTCTTCGAACAACAAGGCGCCACACTTCAAGCATTCGTGTATCACCAGTCCGTTTTGCGCTGCGGACGTTCCCGGTGACAGAGGGAGCGAAAACATCCTAGCACAAATCGCAACCGGCGGCGGGGCGCAAGATTCAGCGTGTTGCCGATTGGGCCTCCCAAAACGTAGATCGCGCAGGCTGCGGCGATATCTGCTTCGTTGCCTGGGCTTTAGACGGCATGTTACGCTCGGGCTTCTTTTCTCCATTATGGGAGACGCAGCCGCGGCCATTTCGACCCGCCGAAACTCACAAGTTGCGTTCGCCCTCATAGCTCTGGCGGCCGTGTCGACGCCGTCTGCGCGCGCTCAAAACTCTAAAATCCCACAAACCGCGCAATCCGCTCGCGCCGCACAAAATCCCGCGCCGGTATGTACGTATACAAGCCAGAAGCATGAAGAGAGCGTGGCTACGCTCGAGGCCGAAACCCAGCACCGCACCGGAAACATCACCTACGCGGACGGATGCGTCGAAATTCTCTACGAGAATTTTCGATTGCGCGCGGATCACGTCGAGTACGACGACGACACGAAAATCGCCAGGGCGCATGGGCACGTGGTGATCGACCACGTCTCGCAGCACGTCGAGGCGGACCAGGCCGAGTACAACCTGCAGACCGAGAAAGGTACATTTCGCCACGTCAAAGCGACGATGACCATGCAGCGGCGCCCGAATCCCACGCTATTGATCACTCCTAACCCAATTTACTTCGAAGCCCAGTGGGCAGAACGAATCGACGAAAACACCTATCGCGTTCACCACGGCTGGATCACCGTGTGCGAGCCGGATAAGCCCACGTGGAAATTTTTCGCCAGGGAAGCCACGGTGCGCCTGGAAAAAAACGTGCAGCTCGAGAACTCGCACTTCAAGCTTCTCTACTTTCCTATCTTCTACTCTCCGTATGCCACGTTTCCCGCGAACCGCCAGCGGGAATCGGGGCTGATGATTCCCGATCTTGGCAATTCGTCGGTGAAAGGATATTTTTTCGGCGATTCCTACTACTGGGCGCCGAACGACTGGTCGGATCTGACGATTGGTGCGATGTATCTGAGCAAGCGCGGCTGGAGCCAAAACGGCATGCTGCGGATGCGGCCGTGGCAAAATGCGAAGCTGGACGCCAGCTATTACGGCGTCGTCGACCGTGGTTTACCTGAGCCGACCGGCCCGCCGCTCAAAGAAGGCGGGCACGAAATGCATTTCGACTTCGACGATTCGATGCCGGACGGCTGGCGAACCGTCGCTGATTTGAATCAGTTGTCATCGCTGACGTTTCGGCTCGCATTCGCTGAGACGTTCACACAGGCGGTCAACTCCGAAGTTCAGAATACCGCGTTCATCACCAAGAGTTTTTCCGGGTATACCTTTGGACTCGCTGCGCTCAGTTACAAGGATTTTCTGAGCGATTCGCCGGATACTTCGGTGACATTAAGAAACGCGCCGCAAGTGAGCTTTGGTTCCGTCGAACAAGCGCCTTTCCAGCATTTGCCGCTGTACTTCTCGTTTGAGGCTTTCGCGGGCGCCGTTCATCGCGCGGACACCGTGACGGGCTTCGATAGCGGCGGCTTCGTATCGCGCGATGAGGTGGCGCCGAGCGTGACGCTCCCGCTGCGCTGGGGGCCGTGGTTTGGAGTGACGCCGACGTTTACGCTGCGCTCGACCCGCTATGGCGAGCAACTCTCGTCCACAGGTTCGCTGCTCGATATTCCTTTTGTTCGCACGACCGAAGAAATCACCGTCGACATCCGGCCTCCAGTTCTCGAACGCATCTGGCAGCGCGCCGGCTCGAAATGGAAGCACACCATCGAGCCCGATATCGTTTACCGGTACGTGAACGGCGTAAACGATTTTGGCCGCTTCATCCGTTTCGACGAGGACGAGACTCTTACCGACACGAATGAAGTCGAGTACGGCATCCGGCAGCGGCTGTTCCGGAAAGTGGACGCCGACGGCACTGCGCAAGAATTTCTGAGCTGGGACATCAAGCAAAAATATTTTCTCGATCCGACGTTCGGCGGCGCCTTAATGCCCGGCGTTCGAAATGTTTTTGAGACGCTCGACGCGCTGACCCCGTTTGCGTTCGCGGACGAGCCGCGGCGCTTTTCTCCCATCATCAGCGATATCCGTCTCAGCCCTGGATCGCACTACGACGCGCAATTCCGCGTTGATTATGATCCCTCGCGCAAGGAGGCGACCGCGATTGGCGGCCTTCTGAAGCTGAAGCCTTATCGCGAGTCGTTCGTTACCGTCGCGGATTTTTCGGTGATCAATCTTGTTCCGGCCGTTCCAGCTCCGAATTTCGTTTACTATCCCCGCTCCGACCAGATTCGCGCTCTCGTCGGCTATGGGGATATGAACCGGCAAGGCTGGAATACGGCGCTGGGCTTCGCCTACGATTTGACCGAGCACTCGTTTCAGAATCAGGTCGCGCAGATTACCTATAATGGGTCGTGCTGTGGGCTGGGACTCGAATACCGAAGGCTCTCTCTCGGCACGGTCCGCAGTGAAAATCAGTACCGGATTGTCCTTCTGATCGCAAACCTCGGATCGGCAGGGAATTTGCGCCGTCAAGAAAAGATTTTCTAGGGCCAACGACGCGTGCCGAACAAGACCATTCGTGACTTGCTGTCTCTCGAAATTTCTCGCGTTGCACCGCTCATTCGAGCGCGCGAAGTCTCTCCGGTGGAGCTTTTGGAAGCGGCGCTCGATCGCATCGATGCGCTCAATCCCAGCCTGAACGCATTCATTACCGTCGCTGCCGTGGAGGCGCTCGATGCCGCGCGCAAGGCCGAACACGAAATCCTGCGCCGGCGCCATCGCGGCCCGCTGCACGGCATTCCAATCCCACTCAAGGACAACATCGAGACAAAGAATTTGTGCACGACCGCCGGCTCACGCATCCTGGCCAATTACATCCCGGCTCAGGACGCCGATGTCGCGCGCGCCTTACGCCGCGCCGGCGCCATTATCATCGGCAAGACGAATCTTCACGAATTCGCGTACGGGATCACTTCGGAGAATCCGCACTACAGCACGGCGCGCAATCCCTGGGACGCGACGCGCGTTGCCGGAGGTTCGAGTGGCGGCTCGGCCATTGCGGTGGCAACCGGCATGGGCTTTGCCTCCGTCGGAACCGACACCGGCGGCTCCATTCGCATTCCTTCATCGTTATGCGGAATTGTCGGACTCAAGCCGACATTTGGAAGAGTGAGTTGCCGCGGCGTGATTCCCCTGTCACCCAGCCTCGATCACGTAGGTCCGCTTACGCGAAGCGCCGCCGACGCTGCCTTGATGTTGGAGGTCATTTCGGATCCGCGTCGCGCGTTTCGCTCGCCGTTCGGGACCAGGAACCATCGCGCAGTTCACGTGAAGAAGATGATCGTCGGTTTGCCGCGCGATTTCTTCTTCACTCGCGCGGACGAGGAAATCCGATTGGCTGTCCTGAGTGCGATAAAGCTACTCGAAAAAAGCGGCATGCGTATCGAGGAGATCGAACTGCCCCGCGTAGCGGAGCTGGGCGACGCCGGCACGCCAATTGCGCTCGCTGAAGCGCGCCGCTATCACGAGTCGCGGGGATTCTATCCGGCGCGCGCGGAAGAGTATGGCGAAGACGTTCGCAAGCGGCTCGAGCAGGGCGCCAGCGTGTCCGCAATCGAATATTTGCAGGCTCTCGAAACGCGCGAACATGCCGCATTGGGGTTCGACGCTACGTTTGGGCGCGCGGAAGTGATTGTTGCGCCCGCAACTCCGATCGCCGCACCCAAAATCGGCGAGACGACGGTGCGAATTCGCGGCGTGGACGAAACCGTGCGCTCGGCGCTCGTTCAGATTTCACGGCCTGCAAACGTGAGCGGCAATCCGGCGATTTCAATTCCATGTGGTTGGACGAAGAACGGACTTCCAATCGGTTTGCAACTTATCGGAAAACATTGGGACGAAGCGCGGCTGCTTCAGATCGCCGAAGCCGCAAGCCAAGAGCTGGCCCCACGAGTGGCCGCCGGAATCAAAGTGAAGGAACTCGCGGCAAAGCGTTCGGCCGATTGAGCGCCCACGTTCCCGCGGCGAAGCCCCACGCGCCAGTCAGCATTCCTGCCAGCACGTCTGCGACGTAGTGATATCCGCCGTAGACCGTCGCAATCATCATGCTTACGAAAAACGGCAGGCACAGCCAGAAAAGCCAGCGGCGGTAGCGCCATGACGCCAGAATCGCCACCATCGAGCCCGCCACATGCGCCGAAGGAAATGCGGCGCCACGAACACGTCCGAAACTTTCGATCCAGTTGATCAGCACCGTTGAAGGCCCGCCTGCCAGATTCGGCTGCAGAGCGGCGAGCGCGAAATGAGGACTCTCGATCGGGAACAGAATCGAGACGACGTAGACGCTATAGTGCGCGATGGCCGTCGAAGTCATCACCGTCCAAAACCTGCGAACTTCCCGGCGTCTGTAGAGAAGCGCGGGCAATGCGACTAGATACAGAAAATAGGTCATATACGAAAACTGCATGAAATCGTTCAGCGCGGGATTCGCGAATTGAGTCAGCCAAACCGAAGGATGCACGGCCGCGATCGAAAAGTCGAAGCGAATCAGATGTTCATCGAACCACCCCGGATAAATCAGATGGACCAGCCCGCGCAACTCCTCGAAAAAATAAATGTAGAGCGGCAGCGGATACCAGTGGCGTGCAAACTGAAGCAGCGGATCGGTCGAGCGCGCCCCGGCCCACGAAAGAACCAGAATTGCGCCGGCGATGCACTCGTGGATGGCGATGTAGACGGGTGCCGAGGGAAGATTCGCGCGGAACGCCGCGATGAGCGTGTTCACGATGGCGAGATAGAGCAAGGTGACCCATTCGAACGTGCCGCACGCGGCACATACCGACTCTAGCGCGCGAGCGACCGAAAACGACCTGGCGCCCGCATCGGCTTCGGGCGGCCACGGAGTTGCACTGGCCGTGGCGACATTCCGAATCGCGCCCAATTTTTTCCTCGCGCTATTCATGATCGATGATTCTCGATCCGCGCCGCGGGCGGGCAATGCGGCGCACGGATTACCGAAAGTTCCGCGCGCGAACGCCACGATTCCACAACCCATCGACGTTGACCGGCGATGCGACGAAGCCCAGGCGAGGGATTTACGGCGCGCGGAAGACCGGTTGCCGCAAGCATCTCCGCATCCGCGGCGCTATTGCCATACGCGAAGCTTCGCGCGAGTTCGAGGTGTTGAGCGGACGCAATCCGCTGGACAATTTGCGCCTTTGTCATTCCGTTAGGCCACTCGCTCGCTTGTTGTCCTGTCCAGCGCCCAGCTTCCGGTCGCGCGCGTCGGGTCGAAATATCGCGTGCCGTCGAGAGTTCTGTTGCGTGGACTTCAAGCGATATCCCAAGTTGCCTCGCGAACGCCCGCGCAAGCGGCGCGAGCGTGCCGCTGATGATCGCGACGTGATGCCCCTGGCACGCGTGCCATTCCAATCGCCGCAAACCATCTTCGAAAATTGGGAATGGTTCCAGCTTGTCCGCGAGCCAATCGTTTACGAGCGACGGCAAAACTCCGTCGAGATATGCCCAGCCGTTGCGCGCGAGCGGATATCCGCCGATTGCGTTCTCGATGACTGCAGCGAGCTGACGCATCGCTGCCCGCGGGCCGAGGACGTCGCGTGAACCGAGGTACGTTACGAATCGCCACTCGAGCGATGGCCACGGCATGAGCGTGCCGTCGAGATCGAAGAACGCGCCGATTTGTGAATCCGCCGTCATCGCGACATACCGAGTGGCCGCGCAGTCGCCGGCGCGAGTCCGCCGATGAACCGACGGCCTTCCCAGAGCACGGGAATCGCTCGAACGAGGCAGAAGAGCACGGTGGCTCCCGTCAGAAGAGACCCGCATTCATCAAGCCAAGCCTCAGCGCTGGCTGAAAGCGTGATCGTAGACGAGCGCGCGATTGTCCATTCGAGCCCGAGCCAGCAGAAGCAGAGGCACTTGAGGCCGGCGTAAGCCACGCGGCTCGCGCGGGATGCCACGAGCGCGCGGCCCCATCGCGTCTCGAGCATCGAATTTTTCGCAAAGCCGTGGCGCCCGGCTTCGGCCGCGAAGTTCCGCAGAAAATCCGTGATCGAGCCGCGCGCGAAAAAAATCACTGGGACCCAGAGAGTGATCAGGCCGGTCGTCGCGAAAAAGGTGAAGAATAAATTCTCGACGATGCGGTCGCCGAGGATGTCGAACTGCGCTCCGACGGGAGTCGCAAGATTCTTTACGCGCGCCAGGTAGCCGTCGAGCGCATCGAGCGCGATCGCGGCGATGATCAGCCCGACGCCGGTTGCATCGGCCCAGGCGTTTTGCCCGAAGATCGCGAACACCCCCACGGCCAGAAACGCGGCAGCCACTCGCGCTGCGGTCACCTGATTCGGCGTCATCTGCATCCTCCAGCAATTCGTGCGGACCCGCGGGAACGGACGGCGAATCTTTCACCGCCCCCGGCGTAATTCCT
>DASPVY010000382.1:0-5608 GCA_035622115.1 Candidatus Acidiferrales bacterium | reverse complement strand
GAACATCGCGAGCCCGCCTTGAATTACGCGCTGCAATTCGCGCGCGACATGGAACCGGCCATGGCCGACCGATTCATCGGGATGTACGTGAATCGCTGGACGCTCGATTACGGCGAAGAAGGACGTCGCGCGGTTCGCGAGCTGCTCGGCCGCGGCGCTACTGTCGGCCTGGTTCCCGAGGCGTTCAAGATCGAATTTCTTTCCGAAGCGGCCTGACGCCGCATCCGCGCTCTGCTATTGACGCGAGCCGCCTTTCCATTGACCATAGTTCTTCTGAAACGACGAGCTTAGGCGCGTTCTGCTGCCGGCCGGCGCGCTCAAATCATCGCGGCGATCGCAGCCGCCCGGGATTGCATGGATCGAGTTCTATCAACCTACCGCTGGTGTGGGCAGCCGCTCACTCTTGCCCTGATCGCGGATATCGCCGGAGGCGGGAACGCAAGCATCGAAGTTTTTTGCGCGCACAATCATTTCAATTACGCCTCGCCGCAGTCGGTCCGCGAGCTTTCAGATTGGCTTCGCGATCATGCCGTGACCATTCATTCGCTTCATGCGCCAACCGAGCGCGAAAGCGTCTCGGGCCATGGCAGCGGCGCGCCCATCTCGATTTCGGATACCGAGCGCGTGCGGCGGCTCGATGCCGTCGACGAAGTGAAGCGAGCGCTTGACGTCGCCGAGCGAATTCCGTTCCGCTATCTCGTCCAGCATCTGGCTCACGGACGTCAATCGGCGGATCCGCGCCGCCGCGACGCGGCGTTCAATTCCTTGGAGCACCTGGTGATTTTTGCGAAGCAGCGCGGCGTGACGATCGCGCTCGAAAACACGCCAGGCGAATTGACTTCACCCGAATCACTCAGCAGCTTGGTTCTTGAGACTCATTTGAACGATTTGCGATTCTGCATCGATGTTGGCCATGCGCACCTTGAGGATGGCGTCGCATCCGCCGTCGAAGTCATGCGCGATCGAATCGTCACGACGCATTTGCACGATAATCACGGCGACAGCGACGAGCATTTGTTGCCTTATGAAGGCACGATCGACTGGCCGGAAACCGTGAGGCTTCTCGGCTCCGCGCCGAATTCGATTCCGCTTGTATTGGAGCTGAAAGAGCAGGCGTCCGGCGGGCCCAGTATGAGCCAGGTTCGAGCCGCCTTCGATCGGCTCGAGCAGGAGATCGAAGACGAGCGCGCTCGCTCTCCTGAATCCTAGGAATATTCGGATGGAACGATGACACAGGACGGCCAGACATCCCCACCGGTCGTGACAATCGACCGCGCGGGGCAATTTCAAGATAAAGCCGCGAAGCTGCAAGGCTGGCTCTACAACATGCGCGAGTCGGGCAAGTTGCTTTTTCCAATTTTTCGCGACGGCACCGGAATCATACAGGGCGTCGTGTCGCAGAAAGATCAGCCGCAAGCGTTTGATGCTTTAAAGGGCTTGACCCAGGAATCGAGCGTTGAGGTCATGGGAACGATCCACGCCGAGCCGCGCGCGCCCGGTGGATTCGAAATCAGAATTACGGGCGTGCACGTGGTTCAACGCGTCCCGGAGAGCGATCCCTATCCAATTCAACTCAAAGAGCACGGCGTGGATTTTCTGCTCGATAAGCGCCATCTGTGGATCCGCACGCCGCGGCAGTCCGCCATCCTTCGTATTCGCGCTGAGGCCATCCGCGCTGCGCGGAACTACATGGATGGTGAGGGGTACACGCTCACTGACGCGCCGGTGTTCACGCCGGCGGCGTGCGAAGGCACTACCACCCTCTTCGAAGTCGACTACATCGACGAACAAAAAGCGTATCTGACGCAATCGGGACAGCTTTACGTGGAAGCCACGGCCGCGGCGCTCGGCAAGGTCTACTGTTTCGGGCCCACTTTTCGGGCCGAAAAATCGAAGACGCGCCGCCACCTCACAGAATTCTGGATGCTCGAGCCCGAAGCCGCGTACGCGCATCTCGACGACATGATGGCGCTCGGCGAAGGGCTCGTCAGCGCGATTGTGCAGGGCGTGGTAAAGAATCGGGCGGCCGATCTCGAGGCGCTCAAGCGCGACATTCCGGCCCTGGAGCGCGTCAGCCCTCCATTTCCGCGCATCACCTACGAAGAGGCCATTGAAGTCCTTCACAGGGGCGGCAACGCCACAAAATTCGGCGACGATTTCGGCGGCGATGAAGAAACTATTATTTCAAAATCGTTCGAGAAGCCGGTGATGATTCATCGCTATCCCTCTGCAATGAAGGCTTTTTACATGGCGCATGACCCCGCTCGGCCGGATCTCGCTTTGAATTTCGATATGATCGCGCCTGAAGGCTACGGCGAGATCATCGGTGGCGGTGAACGCCTCGCGAACTACGAAACGCTGGTGGAACGCCTGCGGGAGCACAATCTGCCCGCGGAATCGTTTCAGTGGTATCTCGATCTCCGGCGCTATGGGAGCGTGCCGCACGCCGGATTCGGCCTGGGACTTGAGCGTACAGTCGCGTGGATTTGCGGTACCGAGCACATTCGGGAGGTTATCCCCTTCCCACGCATGCTCTACCGCGTTTATCCTTGAGGTTCCGCCTGCCTCTGGGGTCGTAAGCAGTCGAATCGCATGGCTGAAAAAATCCGCATCATCGGTGTGCCGATGGATCTCGGCGCGAGTCGCCGAGGCGTGGACATGGGCCCGTCCGCGTTGCGCGTGGCCGGATTGCAGACGCGACTCAAGCATCTGGGACGCCAGGTGGAGGACATCGGCAACGTTCCGGTGATTCAGGCCGAAGAGCAGCATTACGGCGAGAAGAACGCGAAATATCTCGATGAAATCGCCGAGACGTGCAAAGGTCTCGCGGATATCGTTTGCAAATCGCTCGATGAAGATCAGATTCCGCTGGTGCTCGGCGGAGATCATTCGATCGCCGCTGGAACCGTGGCGGGCGTCGCCGCGCATTTCCGGAAGCAGTCCAAACCCGTCGGCCTCATTTGGCTCGATGCCCACGGCGACATGAACACGCCGGAGAGTTCGCCCTCCGGCAACGTTCACGGCATGCCGCTGGCATCCATCATGGGGCACGGCCCTGCAAAATTGACCGAACTGGCCGGCGCGAAGCCGATGGTCGAGCCGCGCAATGTCGCGCTGGTGGGCATTCGCGACCTGGATTCGAAAGAGCGCAAGCTCATCAAGGAAACCGGCGTGCACGTGTTCACCATGCGCGATATCGACGAACGCGGCATGCGTGAAGTGATGGCCGAGGCGCTGCGCTTCGCTTCGGACGAGACCGCGGGCGTTGCGGTCAGCCTGGACATGGATTTCGTCGATCCAACCGATGCACCGGGGGTCGGAACGCCGGTGCGCGGCGGCGCAACCTATCGTGAAGCCCATCTCGCGCTGGAAATGATCGCAGACAGCCGCTCAGCCGTTTCGTTCGAGCTGGTTGAAATTAATCCGGTGATCGATTTGCACAATAAAACGGCGCTGCTCGGAGTCGAGCTG
Organism: Candidatus Acidiferrales bacterium; assembly: GCA_035622115.1. Classification (GTDB taxonomy): domain Bacteria; phylum Acidobacteriota; class Terriglobia; order Acidiferrales; family UBA7541; genus Palsa-147. Next base: position 2,137 of record DASPVY010000382.1, on the reverse strand, counting down.
CTGCTTTCGGGCTTGGGGAAGAAGATACTTTAGCGGTCCTTGCGACGTTCGCGGCGCCCCTTCAGATTCGGAGCATCATGGCAACGAGCACGAAAACAAAATTGCGCGTCGGAATACTTTTCGGCGGGCGCTCGGGAGAACATGAAGTCTCCTTAGCCTCGGCCGCTTCTGTGATGCGCGCGCTTGATCCCGAAAAATATGAAGCCGTGCCGATCGGCATCACGAAAGAAGGGCGTTGGCTCGCCGGCACGGGCGCACAGAAAATGCTGCCGGAAGTGCTGAAGACAGGCGAACGTGTCGTGCTGCCCGCCGATCCGGGCGGCGCATCGCTGGTTCCTGTCGCGGCGTCGGCGTCGCGTCCCGGTATCCACGTCGACGTTGTGTTCCCGGTTCTTCACGGAACTTTCGGCGAGGACGGGACCGTCCAAGGCCTCCTGGAACTTGCCGGCTTGCCGTACGTCGGTGCGGGGGTCCTCGCGTCCGCCGTGGGAATGGATAAAGACGTTCAAAAGCGCCTCTTCGAGTACGCGAAACTTCCAATCGTTCCGTTTGTTGCGGTAACCCGGCACGAGTGGGAGCGGAAGCCCAAGCAAACTCTGGCGAAAATTCAGCGCGCGCTCCGGTACCCGCTTTTCGTAAAGCCGGCGACGCTAGGCTCATCCGTGGGAATGACGCGGGTTGCAAAGCCGAAGGAGTTCCCGGCCGCGCTCAATCTCGCCGCGGAATTTGCCGTCAAAATCATCGTCGAAAGAGCCGTGAACGCGCGCGAAATTGAGGTCAGCGTTCTCGGCAATGACGATCCGAAAGCCTCGGTTCCCGGCGAAATCATTCCGCACCGCGAATACTACGATTACGCCGCGAAATACCTGGAAGAGGGAACGCGGCTGGAGATTCCCGCGAAACTGAGTACCGCACAGAGGAAGAAGATTCAGGAATACGCGGTCCGGGCGTATCGCGCGATTGATTGCGCTGGAATGGCGCGCGCCGATTTCTTCGTCGAGAAAAAGACCTCACGAATTTTCATCAACGAACTGAATACAATTCCGGGATTCACCTCCATCAGCATGTACCCGAAAATGTGGGAGGCTTCCGGACTGTCTTACTCCGCCTTGATCGACCGGTTGATTCAATTCGCCCTTGAAGCTCACGCCGAGAAAGCCCGCACGAAATATTCGATTGAATTGCCAGCCGGAGCCGGCGGCGCGCTCGAAGGCTAGTCCGGAGCGTTCAGTCCGCCTCAAGAATTTCGCTCTTGCTTGCAGCCGCGCGGGCTCAATTCCGGGCTCAGCCGCTTGCGAGCGAGTGATATACTTCCGCCGGTGAACGAGCCTCTCCCACAATGGGTTTATGTCGCGGCCACCCGCGGCCTCCGCCTCTTGGTAATCGCCCTCATCGCATTTCTCGTCATTCGTCTGCTGCGCGTCGCGACGTCGCGTCTCGTCGAAGCGGCGAAGTTTCACACCCGCACGGCCGACATGCGCGAAGAGCAAACGCGCACGATGGCCGGCGTTCTTTACAGCGTCGGTTTCGGCATCGTGCTCATCGTGGCGCTTCTTGTGGCGCTTCCGGAGTTTGGATTCAATGTCACTCCGATCGCTGCCGCGGCGGGACTCGCTAGCCTGGCAATCGGCTTTGGCGGCCAGCACCTCGTCAAGGACTTGATCAACGGCTTCTTCATCATTTTCGAGAATCAATACGGCGTGGGCGACATCATCCGGGTGAATAACGAAGTCGGCCGCGTCGAACACATCACCCTGCGCCGGACGGTCATACGGAACGACCGTGGTGCCATTGTCAGCATCCCCAGCGGAATGATTGGCCAGGTCGCAAATCTCAGCAGGGATTGGACGCAGACTTACGTCGACGCCACCGTGCCTTCGAGCGAGGCCATCGGGCGCGCGCTCACGGTCCTCGATAAAGTCTGCGCAGATTTTCGCGCCGACCCGGATTGGTCCGGACTTCTCATCGATGGCCCACGCGTTATAGGCATCGAATCGCTCGCACTCGATGGCGTTTTGATTCGCATCCAGGTCCGCACCGTGCTGCTTCGCGCCGATGACGTCGCGCACGAGCTAAGACGCAGAATCAAGTCGGCATTCGAAACTGAGCGAATTCTCACCGTGAACACGACTGCCCA
>DASPVY010000381.1:0-4005 GCA_035622115.1 Candidatus Acidiferrales bacterium | reverse complement strand
CCTTCGCGGGCAGGGATGGACAGGAGACACCGGCGCCACGCAGTAGAACCTTAACCCGGTAGATGGGGACAGCCAGCCTCAGTGAGAATTGAATCCATCGCGCTGCGTGAAATCCACATTCGCCTCGTTGCGCCGTTTGCGACGAGTTTCGGCGCAGTTCACGACCGCAGAATCATTCTGGTCGAGGCGATCGCGGACGGCGTGAGTGGTTGGGGCGAGGTGACCGCCGGCGAAGTTCCGGGCTACAACTCGGAAACCACCGACACGGCCTGGCTAATCATCTCGGACTTCATCGCGCCTCTCCTTCCAGGAAAGGAACTTGAAAAGGCCGAAGACTTCCCTGCAGTCGTGGCGCACATTCGCGGCCATCAGATGGCAAAGGCCGGCGTGGAAAACGCACTCTGGCACGCGGAAGCGCAACTGAAAGGCGTCCCGCTCTCAAGACTTCTCGGTGGAACGCTCAGCGAGATTCCCTGCGGCGTCTCGCTCGGAATCCGGGAGAATCCGGCTGCGCTCGTAAAGCAAGTGGATGAGGAAGTCCGCACCGGATATCAGCGGATCAAGCTCAAGATCAAGCCTGAAAAAGATTTGGAATACGTCAGAGCGGTGCGCAAGGCGCATCCGCAAATCCGGCTCTCCGTGGACGCCAACTCAGCATACCGGCTCGAAGATGCCGATCACTTGAAAAAGCTCGATGAGTTCGACTTGCTGATGGTGGAGCAGCCGCTCGACTGGGACGATATCTACTCGCATGCCAAGCTTCAGGCGCAGCTGCGAACAGCGATATGTCTTGATGAGTGTATTCAGAATGCCGGCCACGCGCGTGCTGCAATCGAACTGAACGCATGCAGGATCATGAACATCAAGCTGGGCCGGGTCGGAGGGCACACCGAGGCGCGCCGCGTTCAGGAGTTGTGCCGCGAGAGCAATGTTCCGGCGTGGTGCGGCGGCATGCTCGAGTCGGGTATAGGACGCGCGCATAACATCGCTATGTCTGCGCTCCCCGGTTTCACACTGCCGGGCGACGTTTCCGCGAGCGCCAGGTACTGGCGCGAGGATATTATTGAGCCCGCCGTGACCGTTTCGCCGCAGGGCACGATTCGCGTGCCCGAAAATCCGGGTCTCGGATTCACGGTAAAGCGCGACCTCATCGAGCGTTTGACCGTGCGCCAGCGCAACTGGACGGCGAATACCACGAGCGACAAATTGGTGAACAGCCGGTAGACTTCGCTCCGCGTGAGGGCGCCAGGCAGCACGCAACTTGAGACGACGTCCGGCCGGCGCTTCAGCACATTCAGCGGCTCTGACGCGCGTGATCTTCCAGGAGAGGAAATTTCGTGATGCATTCCTTGAATCGCAGAGAATTCATGAGCCGAAGCGCGCAGACTCTGGCCGTCGCGGCCGCGGCGCGATTTTACGCCGTCGAGTCTCACACTCGAGGCACTAGCAGCAAATACGCAAGCTGCTTCGGCCCGCTCGACGCTTTTGTCGAGCAGTACATGCGAGCCATGAATGCGCCGGGAATGACTCTGGTCATGGCGGATCGCGATGGCGTTCAGCGTGTCGCGACGTATGGTTTCAGCGATCTGGACGAAAAAGTCGCCGTCAACGCGGATCAACTATTTGAAATTGGCTCCATCAGCAAATCGTTCGTCGCCAATTGCCTCTTGCAATTGCATCAGGAAGGCAAAGTCGATTTGCAAAAACCGGTCAGCGAGTATCTTCCCTGGTTCCACGTCTATTCTTCTTTTGCGCCCATCACCGTTCATCACTTGTTGACGCACTCCGCGGGACTGCCGGGCGATGGACCACTGTTCCCCGCCGACCCCAATGCCAAATATCGCGCCGCGTATGCGCCCGGCGAGCACTTCCACTACTGCAATATGGGGTACACCGCACTCGGCCATTTGGTTTGGACGCTGGATGGGCAGATGTTGGCGGATGCATTCCGCAAACGAATTTTTGATCCACTGGGGATGAGCCACACCGAACCGGTGATTACGTTCGATATGCGTTCGCGCCTGGCAAAGAACTACACGGCATACCGAAGCGATCGTCCGTTTCCGCGGGATGGACGGCTCTGCGAGGCGCCCGGACTCGTGATGACGGAAGGAGCCGGATGCATCGCCGCAACACCTGACGATATGGGGCGCTACGTACAGATGATCGCTAATCACGGCAAAGGCCCGCGAAGCATACTTCTCTCCGAGGAAAGCTTTCAGCTTTTCTCGAAGGAGCACATCAAGGCCGACGAGTTTGGCCCTACCGCCAGCTACGGTTACGGAATCGCAGTCGATACGCTGGACGGCCACAAAATTGTCCGGCACACGGGAGGGATGGTCTCGTTCGCATCGGCGCTGCACGTGGACATCGACTCGGGCGTCGGCTCGTTCGCGTCGATCAACGCGATGCAGGGATATCGGCCGAATCCCGTCGCGCAGTACGCCATGCAACTGATGCGCGCGAAACTGGAGAGCAAATCAATTCAAGTTCCCGCCTTGCCGGAGTCACCCGCGAAAATCAAAAATGCGGCGGACTACGTTGGGAAGTACAACGGCGGCGACGGGCGGAATTTCGAAGTCATAGCGAGCGGAGAGGAGTTGGTTCTGGTGAACCAGGACAAGCGAACGCCTCTCCAATCCGCCGGAAAAGACTCATTCATCGCCCCCGAATCCGATTTTGCGCGATTTCGGCTGGTCTTCGGGCGCGCAGACGCCAAGGATGGAAAAAGTCCCGTCGTCGACGCCAGTTGCGGAGGCGACTGGTTTGCGAATGAGCGTTACTCGGGGCCGAAAACTTTCGATTATCCGAAAGAATGGGATCAATATATTGGACATTACCGAAACGACAGCCCGTGGCTCGGCAGCGTTCGAATCGTCGTTTGCAAGGGCAGACTGCTCGCGGACGGCACTGTGCCCATCGAGCCCGCAGAAAATGGGCTCTTCCTTGTTCGAGAGAGCGAATACAGCCCGGAGTGGATTCGTTTCGCCGACATCGTAAACGGCAAAGCCATGCGCGTGATTTATTCCGGCGAAAGTTTCTGGCGAGTGATGGCCAGCTAGAGCGATTGGCCTCGCACAAATTGATCTATCGATGTATTCAGCACCGGCGAGCAGCCGGAAAACGTGAATGCCAGTCCGTTCGCGACAGCCGTTTATCCATAAAGTCGCGGCGGTCGCAAAAGTTCGCCGGCTTTCACGAGCTCGCCGCCAGAGCGAACGGCCAGGTCCGCGTGATTCGCGCACGCACCAGATACACGGCAACGCCGATTGCCAGCGTGATCGATCCCACGGCGACATACTTCCACCCCGACGTCGTGAACACAAATGCCCAACCCAGAAATGCGACCACCGCCGGCACGGGATAGAGCCACATTTTGTAGGGCCGCGCCGAATCCGGCAGTTTCTTCCGCAGCAGCGGCACAGCGAACACTTGCCCGATAAATTGCACCAGAATTCGCGTAGTAATCAGTGCGCTCACAACCTGTTCGAGTTTGAAAAACGCTGCGCCGATCGAAACCGCGCCGAGCACCAACAAAGATACATGCGGATAATTCTTCGTCGGGTGAAGCTTGCCGAACGCGCGGAAGAAATACCCGTCGTTTGCCGCGGCGTAGGGAATGCGCGAATATCCCAAGAGAAGCGCGAAGACGGAGCCGAACGCCGTCCAGAGAATCATCACCGTGATCGCGATCGCAGCTCCGCGGCCGTAGAGCCGCTCCATGAAGTCCGAGACGATAAATGAAGACTGGATGGCCTCGCGCCAGGGAACCACGCCGATCAACGCGAGATTGATAAGGATGTACCCGACGGCGCAAACAGCGATTGAATAAAAAATCGACCGCGGAATGACTCGACCCGGATTGCGCACCTCATCCCCGATGTAACACACGTCGTAATAGCCCATGTAGTTGTAAACCGCTACGAGCGTCGCGCTCCCGAGCCCCAAAACGAATCCGCGCTGAAACGAAAACGCTCCGGGAGGAAAATCGAAAGCGAGCTTCGA
>DASPVY010000380.1:0-7911 GCA_035622115.1 Candidatus Acidiferrales bacterium | reverse complement strand
GGATAAATTCGCTTGGCGATAACGGCGTCGTGCAGTCCCTTTTTCAAATCCTCCGCCGGCAGCGTGCCCTTGTCGAAAAATTCCTGCATCAGCTCGTCGTCGCCTTCCGCCACCAGTTCGACGAGCTTTTCGTGCGCGGCTTTCGCTTCCTCGGCCAGCTCCGCGGGAATTTCCCCCGCCTTGGCCTTGCCGTCGCCGTCGGGCGTGTACGTAAGCGCCTGCATCGTCACCAGGTCCACGACGCCCTTGAATCCCTTCTCCCGTCCGATCGGCAATTGCACCGGCATCACGCCGCGCCCGAAAACCTGCTCGAGCGACTGCATCGCGCGCTCAAAGCTCGCCAGTTCGCGGTCCATCCAGTTGATGACGAACGCGCGCGGGAGATCGTACTCGGTGACGTAGTCCCACACTTTTTCGGTGACCACCTGCACACCCGCGGCGGCGTCCACCAGAATCAACGCCGCGTCAGCCGCAATCAGCGACGCCTTGGTTTCGTTGATAAAAGTGCTGTAACCCGGAGTATCGAGGAAATTAATCTTGATTTTATCGGCTGCGCCCGGCGGCGCCCATTCCGCGAAGGCCAGCCCCGTTTGAATCGAAATCTTCCGTGCGATCTCTTCTTCGTCCCAATCCGTGACCGTCGAGCCTTCGGTGACCTTCCCGAACCTGGGCGTCATCCCCGCAGTGAACAGCAACGACGACACGAGCTGCGTTTTCCCCGTATCGCCGTGGCCGACAATGCCGACATTACGGACTGCACTGGTGGCATAGGTTTTCATGGTTTGCCTCGGATGGCCGCCGCTGGAGGGGGTGGCTCCGCCGCAGCACTTGGTGAGGAACAGACATGGCCGTCGTCCCCTGAGAAAACCGGGATGCTAACACACGGTTACGGCCCATTCAACATTCGGTGAATCTGGGTGGTGTCTTAATTTGACGCGGACATTTCGGCCCTGACGCATCCCGTCCGCGGTCTTTCGTCCTGTGGGGTCCGTCGTCATGTTCCGTATCGCTGTTTCGCGTGTCTCCGTCGTGGGCATCGATTTATGCTGCCGCGTTTATTAAGACGGACCATTTTCGGTTTTTCCCGCGGTGGTTTTCACCGCGGTTCTTCGTGGCGCGGGCTTCTAGCCCACGAGAAATGTGCGGCTCGTGTGCGGGCCGGTTGCGGACTGCTTGCAGGCAGCCTGGGCGAATCGCGGCGCTTTCTCCGTGCTATCCTCTCGCCGTGACCGCCGCAACTGCCGCTCTTCCCGCTGAATCCGCGCGCTCCAACTGGCTGACCGTCGCCTCGATTGGTATCGTCGCCTGCCTCGCAGCCGATATGGTTCACGAAGCGCTCGGCCACGGGACCGCGTCATTGCTGACGCACGATCCCGTTTTGTCGCTCTCCACCGTCGCGGTTCAAAACGCCCTGCCCAGCCGGATCGTTTCCGCAGCCGGCACTTCCGCCAACTGCATCGTCGGCGCGCTGTCCTTCCTTCTATTGCGCCGCGCCACGACTTTTTCGCCGGGGGCGTGTTTTCTTTGGCTTTTCGGAGCGTTTAATCTCTTGAACTCGGGATATCTCGTGGTATCCGCATTCACCAACAACGGAGACTGGGCCAACGTCATCTTCGATCTCTCGCCCGCGTGGCTCTGGCGATGCGGTGTGGGCCTCGCCGGAGCGATCGTCTATTATCTGTCGGTTCGCTGGGCGGTAATTCTGATGATTCGCCTCATAGAGCGGACCGGAGTAGCGCTTGCAGATTTATGGCGCCTTATTTTGCCCGCATATCTATCGGGCGGCATGGTCATGACCATTGCGGCCGTTTTCAATCCGATTAGTCCGAGCCTGATTCTGCTTTCGGGAGCCGGTGCGTCGTTCGGCCTGAACGCCGGCCTTCTCTTCGTCCCGGGATTCGTTTCCGATAATGCGCGAACTCAATCAATCGAGCCTCACCCGTTGCGCTTCAGTCTTTTCTGGTTTTTTCTGGCTGTGTTTTCCGCCGGATTTTTTATCGCGGTCCTCGGCCCCGGCATTCATTTTTCCCGCTGAGCGAAAAATGACCAACGCCGCGTATTGGATTTCCCGATTGAATCTCGCGCCGCATCCGGAAGGCGGCTGGTTTCGCCAGACCTACGCCGCTACCCTGACGATTCCCAGAAATGCTCTCCCACCGCAATTCACGGCTGCGCGTCCGGCGTCCACCGCAATCTATTTTTTGCTCGATGCGCAGATTTTCTCCGCCTTTCATCGCCTGCGCTCCGACGAACTTTGGCACTTCTACTCGGGCGGGCCGCTGATCGTGTATGTAATTGACTCCGAAGGCCGTCTCGACGAGATGTTGCTCGGCGGCGATCCGGATGCGGGCGAGTCATTTCAGGGAGTGGTGAAAGCAGGCTGCTGGCTGGCCGCGCGCGTGAAAAATCCGCGCTCCTACGCGCTCGTCGGCTGTACGATGGCGCCCGGTTTCGATTTCGCGGATTTCGAGCTGGCTACCCGCTCCGATCTCGCTGCCCAGTATCCCCAGCATCGCGCGCTGATCGAATCGTTGACGCGCGCGTAAGCGCTCATGTAGCTTTAACCCGTGTGTAACACGACTGTAACCAAATGAAACGAAGCGACTGCGTATAGTTCTGCGGCCATGAATTCTTCAAAGATTCAGTTTGTTCGCAGTGACACTCCGCCGGGCAGCCCGGTGGTGATTCGCCTGATCGGCCCGATCGTCATGGCGACGCTTGGCGATTTTCAAAAACACTTGCGCGCCGAGCCGGCCCCGTCGCTCGTGCTCGATTTCTCCGAGGTCCCCTTTATCGATTCGTCCGGCCTGGGTTCAATGATTTCCGTTTTTCTTCACTACAAGCAGGCGGGCCGTAAACTGGGTGTGGTGGGCATGAACGAGAAGTGCCGCGCCCTTTTGAAGATGACCAACGTCGAGAATCTGTTTCCGTCGTTCAACTCGATCGAGGACGCTCGCGCCGCCCTCGCCTGAAAGCACGCCCCGCATCTCACGTTTTCGCAGGTATAAATTTCATCGCGGCCGCGTTCATGCAGTAACGCAAACCAGTCGGCTGAGGGCCGTCGTTGAAGACGTGGCCGAGATGCGCGTCGCAGAGTTTGCAAGTCACTTCCGTCCGGACCATGAGCAGGCTGGTGTCGGCGCGCTCGTTGATATTTTCTTTCGCAATCGGCGCCCAAAAACTCGGCCAGCCGGTTCCGGAATCGTATTTCGTCTCGGAGCTGTAAAGCGCGTTGCTGCAGCAGACGCAGCGATAGAGTCCGGGATCGTGGCGATTGTAGCCTTCGCCCGTGAACGCCATCTCCGTATCGGCGAGCCGCGTGATGTCGTACTGATTCGCCGTAAGCTGCTTGCGCCATTCGGCGTCGGTCTTCACCACCTTGGACACGCTCACCGTCCCGATTCGCTTGCCCGAATCGTCGAACTGTACGATTGTAACCGTTCCCGCTTTTTCGTTCCGATTCGACGCCGCCGAAACTGGCCCCGGCCCGGCGCCAAGCCCCAGCCAATCCGGATGCCGCCAGGCGAGCGCCGCGAGTCCTGTAAACGCCGCCGCGCCAAAAATGAAATCTCGTCGAATCATGGATGTGTATTCGCTCCTATGAACTGTACGCTTTTTTCGGTTCGTTGGATGTCCAGGCGGGAAGAATGTTGCAGCGCCGAACGTCGCAACATAAGTCAGGGCGCAATGACGAAATTGCCGTCCGCGGCAACGTAGCCGAACGCCATTCGCGGCGTCGTGAACGCGAATCCCGGCTCGCCGTTCTTGTCGAGGAGAATCAGCCCTCCGGTGCCGTGCCCGCGATCGCGCAAAAGCTTCACGGAGGCGTCCGCCGTCTCGAGCGGCGTCATTCCCGTGCGCAAAAACTCCACTGCCGTCTTCGCCATCACGATTCTCATGATGGCCTCGCCAAAGCCGGTGCACGACACGCCGCCGGCCTCCGCGTCCGCGTAGCAGCCGCAGCCAATCAGGGGTGAGTCGCCCACGCGCCCCGCATGTTTGCAGCAAGTTCCGCCCGTCGAGGTTCCTGCGAAAATGGCTCCGCGGGAATCCACCGCCACCGCGCCCACAGTGCCCATCGCGTGATCCACGTGAAACTCAGCGGCGTGCTGATCTTCGCGGCAGCGCCGCCACGCCGTCCGTTCGCGATCCAAAATCAGCTCTTCAGGATCGCATAACGCCATGCCTTGCTCGCGCGCGAATTGTTCCGCACCCGCGCCGACCAGCATCATGTGCTCGCTCGATTCCAGGATTTCGCGCGCCAGCCGAATCGGGTTGCGAATCCGCTCGACTGCGGCCACCGCTCCGGCTTTGAGCGTCGCGCCGTCCATCACGATCGCATCGAGTTGCACCCGTCCATCGAGATTCAGATGCGAGCCGATTCCCGCGTCGAACACGGGATCGTCTTCAAGAACGACGATTGCGGCTTCAATGGCATCGAGAGCTCCGCCGCGCTTCGACAAAATCTTCCAACCTTCTTCGAGCGCTCGCCGGCATCCGGCGCGGCAATCCTCAACTGCCGAGTCCGGTATGTTCCAGGCTCCACCGTGAACGATCAGGGAAGGTTTCAAGAGAGATCGTGGCCCGTCAAAGTTTGGGATAATAGAGGATCAAAGTGAGGCTCACTGCGATCAGCAGCGGCCCCGCAACCGCCAGGCCCATGCCAAGAAGCATGGCCACCGTCTTGCGCGATCCCGGTGATACGGTCTGAGATTGAAACGCGGGCGCAGACGATTTCTGTTCGCGCAGAAGCGAGCGAAACACGTGCATGTAGGAAGCAAACCAGAACGCGGCCTCGCGGCGGGATTGCCAGAGCAGGTCAAGTCCCGCGCAAAAAATCAGCAGGCCGACGATGGCCAGAAGTCTCGGGTGCACCGCTAACCTCCCCGGTGCGCCGTGCGGCTGAGCAGAGCCGGCGCTTCGCGAATCGAGCTTGGACTTTCTCCATGCGCGCGGGCTCGGGCAATGGCCAATTCATCCGCTTCGGGCTTGTCCTTCGTGCTCCGCCACGTATAGACGATCCGGTGAATCACGGTGATATTCGGTCCGATCGCCAGCACCCACAACGCCAGCGGCATGCGGTTTGTGAGCGCGCAGAGGATCATCAAAACGATTCGCTCCGGCCGCTCCCAGAAGCCCACTTCGACGGCGCCGATCAACGATTCCGCGCGCGCTTTCGCGTAGCTCACCATCACCGCGCCGCACATCGCAATTCCCGCCAGCCCCGTATACGCGAAGCGGTTCACCTGCGAGTAGTAAATCAGCAATCCAAGAAAGAGAATCAGATCCGAGTAGCGATCGACGATCGAATCGAGAAATCCGCCGAACGGCGTGACGCGGCCCTGCTTCCGCGCGACCGGGCCATCCACGATGTCGAAAAAACCCGCGGCGATCATCGTGCTGCCCGCCGCCGCAAACCGGCCTGTGCCAAACAGAATTCCGGCCCACAGATTGAGTAGGAGGCTGAACCAGGTGAGAAGATTCGGCGGGACTCCCGTCGCCGCGATTCCTGCGACGATTCGGTCCAGCAGCCATGCGAACGGCAGCGCCATGCGCCGTGTCAGCATCGGCCGGAACCCCTACTCCTGCTCGTAGATGGTTTGAAGGCGCACAACTTCGAATTCCTTGGTTCCCGCCGGCGTCACAACTGAAATCTCATCGCCGACTTTCTTGCCGAGGAGCGCCTTGCCGATCGGCGAGGTCGTCGAAATCAAACCATTCGCCGCGTCGGCTTCTTCAGCCGTCACCAGCTTATACTCCACTTCCTCGGATTTCTTCAAGTCCAGCACTCGGATTCGCGATCCGTAGGCCGCGCGATCCTTCGGCAGCCCCTCGAGATTGAGCATGGCCAGATTGGCCATCCGTTGATGCAGCTGCCCGAGGCGCGCACTGACGTACGATTGCCGCTCCTTCGCGTATTTATATTCGGCGTTTTCAGAGAGATCGCCGTGTGCCCGCGCTTTCATGAGCTCTTTCGGCAGCTCCTCATGAAGCTCGCGCTCGAGCGTCTTGATTTCGTCCATCAATTTCTGCCGGATTTTGTCTGCGGCATCGACCATGCGAGTTCGACGAGAGACCCTTGGCAGCGCCTTTTTTCGCGTCGCCATCACACCCCTTTAGATTATATGGATTTGTACGCGTGACAGCAAACATCGCTGTTCTTTCAAAAGTGTATCACATTGATTCGCAACGACTTTTTGCTCGCAGGCTACTCACTCTTGCAAAGAATCGTGCTTTGCGGATCAATTATGATTTTGCCCGGCCTCGCCGCCGCTACGAAATGAAACGCCGTTTGCGGCCCTGTGGTCGTCACAGTTCCCAGATAGGTCGGTTTTGCGCCGCTGTGCGTCGCGTAGAGTGGCACGCTTTCTGTAAAATACTCCGGCACGCGATCCTGCTTCAGTTTTCCCGTAATCAAAAATTCCTGCCCGCGCGGCCGCGTTTGAAATTCCACGCTGTAGTGCGGAATCCCCGTTTCACGCACCCATTCCTCGAAAAACCAATCCAGGCGGTGATTGCCTTCGAGATCCATTGCCGGGGTGATCCGCTTTTCGATCCCGCGCTGAAAATCTTCCGTCGTCATTGGCTGATACCGGTGGTCTTCCAGCACCGACCGCAGCGCCTGTTCGAATTTTGCGTCGGGCATTTTCGCCGAAGGATCCCGCAGCATCTCGCGCAGCATATGAATCACCCATGTCCCTTTGCCGTACACGATGGTTTCATACGCGCGCGGCGTTTTTGATGAATCCAGCCGCAGCCCCAGCGAAAGAGGCCCTGCGTCATCCACCGATGCTTGCCCGCCGGGAGGCACTGCCAGCAAATCCGCCTTGTAGCGATTGAGCCAGGTCGTCAGGATATGCGCGGAAGGCTTTTTGCTGTCGGCGTACATCAGCGCTTCGTAATTTGCCACCGCTTCATCGAGCCACGCGTCGCGAAAGCTCGATGTAGCCGACTCGTTGCCCCACCATTGGTGCGCCACTTCATGGAACGGCAGCAGCTCTGCGATTTGTTCCTGCGCGTGGCGATTGAGCCCGGCCTCTTCCTGCATTTGGGGCGGCAGGTACGCGAGCGTTGTCAGATAGACCAGGCCCGGCCAGCCTTGCCCAAATTCCCCCGGAATGGGCGCGATATTCAGTTCGTCGAACGGAAACGGGCCGTTTATTTCCTCGAAGAAGCGAATGCAGTCGGAGAATTCGGCGCCCAGGTGTTTCAGAAGAGCTGCCGGGCTCGGTGGTCCGCCTGCGGCAATCACCATCACGTCTCCGAACGGGTCGCGAGTGAATTCTCTTTCCGTTCCCTCCGCCATTTGCTGAGCGTCCGCCGCCAGCCGCGCGCGAATTCGCGCCAGGAGCCAGTCCTCCAATTGGTGATTGGCGTAGAGCTCAATCGTAGGATTGCCTGTTCCGGCTGACTCCTTTTCGTACTCGCCGAGGTTGAAACCCGCAACAGCAATTGGAGTCGTGGGCGTCCAGTGCCCCACACGCTGCCCGCCCTCTTCATGCTCTTCGATCTTTCGTCCCGTGACCACCAGCGTCAGCCGGCGCGGCCAGCGAAACGTCAAATCGAATCGCGCGAATTCTCCGCTTCGCCGCGTGTGCGGATACCAGCTTCCGCGCTCGCCCACGAAGTACACGCCGTTTCCCGTGTCGCTGATCACGCTGCCGCGGTATTTGATCTCGAGCTGAATCTCTTCCTGCGCGCGCATCGCCGAGGGCAACACCACGTACAATTCATCGTTCCCGCGCGAGGCGATTTCTTGCCGGCTCAAATCTTCGTTCTGAAAAAAGACCAGCGGCGCGCCGCCCTCTGACGTTATGCTCTCCACCGATAAGGCCCGCGAAAGCTCCAATGCGATCATCCGTTCGCCCTCGCGCTGGGCCTTCAGCCGCAAGTGCGCGTCTCCGCTGAGCG
>DASPVY010000379.1:0-2380 GCA_035622115.1 Candidatus Acidiferrales bacterium | reverse complement strand
CGCTCCAATCAAATTTGCCTGCTCCGGCGAAACCTGGTTTTTCGGTGCCGGACCCAGTTGCTCGAGCGATTGCGGAAAATCGTCAAACGCGCGCTGGTACGTTCCAATCGCCGTTTGTAGATCGAGCACGGCATGTATCGCATTAACTTCGCGGCTCAGCGTATCCTCTTCCTGCCACCGGGCCGCAAGCAGCCGAATATCAAACATCACCAGCCCAATCGAGAGAACTCTCCATCCTCCCGCTTCGCGCACCATTCCAAATTCAGTCTCGTTGCCGCCCTTAATTTTCACCGGAATGAACGCTAAATTTTGTCCCGCCCGCGGCGCTCCAAGTTGAAATTCCGCCGTCGCCACCGGCACCTCGCATCGCAGCTCCGGATGGCCGTTGGCGTCCGACGAAAGCAAGGGATGTCCGGCTTCATCCGTCAGCGCCAGCCGGTTCAGCACGGCCGCGCGCTGATCCGACGGCAGCTCTCGAAACGCCGCGGCATTGTCCGGCGTCAGATACTTCGCAAATTGAGTTTCGTCGCGCTTGCACGCCGCAGAAATCGCGGAGACGAACGCGGCCGACGGATCCGCCTCCGTCACATTCGCGCTGTCGGTGCTCGCGGCATTCGTTGTGCCCGGCGTGCTCGGCGCGTTTGGCGCGCGGGACGTGCTGTGCCCCGTCTGCGACTCTACCTGCGCCCGCGAAGTCGCGCCGCCTAACAACGCCACCGCGCACACCAGCCCCACAAAGCCCACGCGGGCAAAATACCTAAGCCATGCCCTCAAATTTACTCTCCCGTCAAAATCCTCGCCAGATTCGCAGAAAATCTCGATCGAGGAATAACGTTCCGGCAGCCCGCCGCCCTCGCTCTCTCAGCAAGTTCGGTCTGCACATGAGAAAGATATGCAATCACCGGCGTCGGGTTGCCCGTTTCACTCAAGCGCTGCAGCGCCTCGATTGCTCCGTTCCGCGCGTTCAAGTCCACAATCGCCAGTCTGGGCTTCGCGCGTTCCACTTCGATAAGGAACGCGTCGCCGGACCCGCACGTCGCCACTGAAACTCCGCTTTGCCGCGCCGTCTCGGAAATCTTCGCTTCAAAGATCAAATCGTCCACCAGGACCACGACATCCGCCATTCGCGCCTCCACGTCTTTCGATTCACGTTTTCTCGCGCGCCGCCATTTCGACAAAATTCCCCGGGTACGGTATAAAGACAGTTATCAGCATTGCGAGGCCATCGTGACATCGAACCACAACGACAATGAATTACCGGGGCTCGCCGTTCTCGAACAGACACCCATCATAATCGAAAAGATTCTTCGCACCGCCACCGACGAGCAGATGCACTGGAAGCCGTCGCCGGAGCGCTGGTCGGTCAGTGAAGTCCTCGCGCATCTGGCTGAAGTCGAGGTCGTCGGATTTCGCGAGCGCATCCAGAAAATGCTCGAGAGCGACTCGCCGCAGCTCGAAGCCTACGACCAGAATGCCGCCTACGCCTCGGGCCGTTATTCCGCGCGAAAAGCCCGCGAGAATCTTCACGCGTTTTGCCACGAGCGCGATCGCAGTTTGTCTTTCCTCCGCTACATTCCGGCGAGCGCGGCCGCGCGCGGAGGAACCCATTCCGCAATCGGTAAGATTACCGTGAACCAGCTCATGAACGAGTGGGCCTTTCACGATCTCGGGCACATCCGTCAGATTGCCGAACTCTTTCGATCGCACGCGTTCTATCCGCAGATCGGGCCATTCCAGCGCTTTTACACGATTCGGCCCTGATTCCGCGGCGTGGAGCGCGCCCAGCCCCATGCCGGGGGGAGACGATGAAAGACATCGCCACGAAGGTTCTTGCGCTTTACGACGAACTCAAGCGCGACTCGCTCGATCTTCACACCTTCTTCGAAATGGCTGGAGAAAAATCGCCCAACCAGCACGAGGATGTTCTCGACACGGTCGCCGAGCTGGTCGGCGTTGGCATGTTGCGTGAAGGCGACGGCGGCGATTTTTATCAGCGAACCGAAGCGGGGCGCCTCGCTGTTGCCGGTCCTAAAGAAGTCACTCTTTACACGCGTGAAGGCTGCCATCTCTGCGACTCGGCCAAATCGGCAATCGAGCCCGCCTTGCGTGAGTTCGGCGCGCGCTTGCGCGAGGTCGATATCGATCGCGATCCCGTGCTGCAGCGCCGTTATAACGACGACGTTCCCGTAGTTTTCATCGGATCACAGGAAGCCGCTCGTAATCGTGTCGACGCATCCGATTTTCGGCGCAAACTGGAACAGGCCAACCGCAGGTAAGCTCACTCCTCTTCGTCTGGGAGCACGCCCAGCGTAGTGTCCGGATCGGCGCCCGGTCGCCCTTCGACGCGATCGTAGACGCTGAACTGGCAGGTTGAGCCGAG
>DASPVY010000378.1:0-10373 GCA_035622115.1 Candidatus Acidiferrales bacterium | reverse complement strand
GCTCGGCCCAGCGGTGGTCGTCGTAGGCTCCCAGCTCCACGGATCCATTGCTGTAGACGAGCCGATCGTCGCGGAAGAGATTTGGCGCCGAAATCTGTCCGAGAATCAGCGTTACAGGATAAGGCGCGCCGCCGGCGGGCGTGCTGCTGGCATCCGGCGCGATCCGATAATACTTCACCGGGCGCACCGCCCCGCACGCCGCGAGAATCACGCAAGCGGCCAGCGTCGCAAGGGAAACGACGGCCGCCCATCGCGTCGCGTTCAATTTCGATCCCCGCGGCGAATTCAATACGCGCGCAAGATTTTGGCGGCTCATGGCTTTTCCGCCTCTCCGGGTTGCCGCGGCTTTGGTTCTGACGAACGGATGAGCGACGATGGTCTCTCCTTGATCGTCTCCGTAAACGCCTTCAAATTCTCGGTGATCAGGCGCACATTCTCGAGCGCCTCATCAATGTCTTCGCCATTCGCGTTCAGCGTGCGGTCGAGTTGATCCGACGCCGAAGATGCGGACGTCAGCGCCTCGCGCAGCTTCTTGATGGCTTCACGCAGATCGGGCCGGTTTTCCAGGAGCGTCGCGTCCACGTGCGATAACGCGTCGTTGGCTTGCGCGATCGTCTTCTTGAAATCGTCGAGCAGCGGCTCGGCCTTGGCGCTCACGGCGTCGAGATGCGCGATCGTCGAGTGAATCGCGGGCCGGTTCTCGGCCAGCAGCCCGTTCACGTTGGCGAGCGACGCCGAAAGATTGGCGCGGTTTTCCTTGTTGAGCAGATCGTTCACGCGGATGATGGTTTCTTGAAGATCGGTCACGCGTGCATCAAGATTTTGCAGCAGCTTGGTGGCCTCGGGACCCAGGTCCGCAATTTCCGCTTCGAGTTGATCGAGCGCGACGAAGTCCACCGATTTCAGCGTGGTTCCCGATTGGGCCAGTGGCGCGCCCGCCGTTCCCGGCTGAATTTCGAGATAGAAGTCTCCCAGCGGGCTCAGGCTGGTGATGTGGGCGACGCTGTCGGATTTGACCGGAATGCTTTTGTCCACGCGGAATCGAATTTCCATTTTCGTGGGATCGTGGGGATCATTTCCGACGAAGGTGACGCGGCCAATCGGCGGGCCGCCGGCGTAGCGCACTTGCGTCCCGGGACCCAGCCCTCCCGCGTTCTTGAAGTACGCGCGGTACTCGTTTCCGCCTCTCGTCAATAGTCCGGAAATCGAAAACAGGGCGGCGAGCAAAAGGCCGGTGGCAATCAGGACGAAAAGGCCGACGAGGGCCTGCTCGCGTTTCGAGTCCATCACATCCTCATGCGTCTGGAAAGGCGGGCCGCGCTCGGCTGCGCCCCGCTATCAAGGTGCGGGAGTATACCACGCCAAAACCCACTCCTTGCTCAGCGGCGCTCGCTCGGCTCTTCGCCGATGAGCATTTGGAGGTAGCTCATTTCATCGGCCAATTCCGGCTCCGGAATCCGATCGAAGAATTGGCGCACGCGGGGGAGCGAGCTGTGCTGCATTTCATCGGGCGTTCCACTCTCCACAACGAGTCCGCGGTCGATCAGTACCATGCGGTCTGCGATGCGGAAGGCGCTCGCCAGTTCGTGCGTGACGACGACGATGGTCATGCCGAAGGCCTTTTTCAATTTCAATATCAGTTCGTCAATTCCGGCGGCAATGATGGGATCGAGTCCCGCCGAGGGCTCGTCGAAGAAGAGAATTTGCGGATCCATCGCCAGCGCTCGAGCCACCGCCGCGCGCTTCTTCATTCCGCCGCTCAACTGCGCGGGCATGTAGTCTTCATATCCCGAGAGCCCCACCTGCTCGAGTTTTAGCCGCACAACGATTTCGATTGTCGAATCGTCCAGCCGCGTGTGCTCGCGCAGAGGCAGCGCCACGTTTTCGCCTACGCTGAGCGAGCCGAACAGCGCGCCGCCCTGAAACGACATTCCCATCTTTTTTCGCAGCTCGTCGAGATCGTGGTTCGAAATCGAGGCTAGATTCCTTCCGCAGACCCACACCTCGCCGCTCGCGGCGCGCTCCAGCCCGACCAGCGTTCGCAACAACGTGCTTTTGCCCGAGCCCGATCCGCCCAGAATGACCAGCGTCTCGCCCGGCTTCACGTCGAAGCTGATGCCGTGCAGAATTTCACGCTCCCCATATCGAACGTGAAGGTCGCGAACTTCAATGAGGCCCGCCGTGTCGGCGGCTTCGGTGCGTTCAGGCGCCATCGCGGCAGCCCTGTCCTTTTGAAAGTGCCATCATTTCCCGCCCGGGCTCGTGACGTAGAAGAGCGCGGTAAAAATAAAATCCACCAGAATCACCAGGAAAATGGACTTCACGACGGCCGTGGTCGTCGACCGGCCTACCTGCTCGGAGCCGACGCCGGTGAGAAATCCTTCCTGGCAGCCGACCGCGGTGATGACCAGCCCAAACATCACACTCTTGATCAAGCCGGTCACGATGTCGCGGGCTACCAGCGCGTTGAGCGTGGCCTGGAAATAGGTCGCGAACGTGAATCCGGCGCTGGTCACGCCGAACACGGCGCCTCCGGTCATGCCCATGAAATCGGCCCAGGTGGTCAGGCAAGGCATCATCAGCAGCATGGCGACCAGCTTGGGTGCGACCAGAAATCGCACGGGATTGAGCGCCATCGTCTCCAGAGCGTCGAGTTCCTCGCTCACCTTCATCGTTCCGATTTCGGCGGCAAATGCCGAGCCGGACCGCCCAATCACCACAATCGCCGTGATGAGCGGGCCCAGTTCGCGCGTCAGCGAAATCGCCACTGCGTCCGCGACGAATCCGAGCGCGCCGAAGCGCCGCAATTCGTACGCCGATTGCAGCGCCAGAATCGTTCCGATGAAGAATGTAATGAGCGAAAGAATCGGAAGGGACTCGACGCCGACCGCCATCGCCTGGTGGATAGACCGGCGGTAACGAATCGCGCGTCCCTGCGCCGGCACGGTGAATATTTCACGCGTGGCTTCGCCGGTGAGTCGCGCCAGCTGCCCGACGTAGGCAAGCCCGTCGATTGTGGCTCGGCCGATGCTGTCTGGAATTGCCATTTCGAAATTTTAGTCCGGTCGAGGAGAGGCGCTGCGGCGGTTCTCGACGCGAACCGCCGGCCGGGCCTCCGCGGAATTTACAGCTTCCCTGCCAGCGCTTGCGATTCGACGTCGTAAACTTCGAATACTTTGGTCAGGTGGGTCAGTTCGAGAACCTCCCGCGCGACGCGGCTCAAGCCATAAAGGGCGAAGCCGGTCTTGGCGTCCCGCGAAGCCTTCAGGCCTTCAATCAGCGAAGCGATTCCCGCGCTGTCAATGTAGGGCACCTGCGTCATGTTCACCACCACGCGCGGCGTGTGCTTCAGCTTGATCAGGTCGAGCAGCGTCTTGCGAAGTTCCGGTGAATGGTAGAGCGTGATGTCTCCGGCAACGTCAACGATAGCGGTATCTCCAGACTGACGGGTTATGATGTTCATGGTCAGGGTCTCCAGCGCAGGAACTGTAGCCATTTGTGCCAGAGATTCAGCGGAGTTGCAACCGATTTGAATGTCCCGCCCGGATCGTCGAGGGGGCTCGGATTCTGAGGATCGTAGTGTTGCGAAGCGCTCTTATCCGCGGTCTTCGATCGGAACGTAACTGCGTTTTGGCGCGCCAAGATACACCTGTCTTGGCCGGGCAATCTTCTGTTCCGGATCGAGCAGCATCTCTTCCCACTGCGCGATCCATCCCGCCGTGCGCGGGATCGCAAAAAGCACCGGGAACATCGTCACCGGAAAGCCCATGGACTGGTAGATAAGGCCCGTATAGAAATCGACGTTCGGATAGAGCTTGCGGCTGATGAAATACTCGTCTTCCAGCGCGATCCGCTCGCATTCCAGCGCGATATCGATCATCGGATTGCGGCCCATCACGTCGAACACTTCGTAGGCAATGTGCTTCACAATCCTCGCGCGCGGATCGTAATTCTTATACACGCGATGGCCGAAGCCCATCAGTTTGTGTTCGCCGGCCTTCACGCTCTTGATGTAGTCCGGAACTTTGCTCACGGAGCCGATTTCGAGCAACATGCGCAGCACCGCTTCATTCGCGCCGCCGTGGAGCGGGCCGTAAAGCGCGGCAGTGGCCGCCGCAATCGCCGAATACGGATCCACGTGCGAACTTCCCACGCCGCGCATCGCCGTCGAAGAACAGTTCTGCTCGTGATCGGCGTGCAGGATGAACAAAATATCCAGCGCGCGTTCCAGCGTCGCGTTCGCGCGGTACTTCAGTTCCGTCGTCCGGAAGAGCATGTTCAGAAAATTCGCGCTGTAAGAGAGATCGTTGTCCGGATACGCGAACGGCATCCCCAGGCTGTGCCGGTAGGCGAACGCGGATAATGTCGGCATTTTTCCGATCAGCCGGTAGGTCTGTTTTCGCCGCGAGTCGATATTAAAGATGTCTTTGGCATCGGGATAAAAAGTCGAGAGTGCCGCCACGGTTGAAATCAGCATCCCCATCGGATGCGCGTCATAGTGGAAGCCGTCGAGAAATTTCTTGATGCTCTCGTGAATGAAGGTGTGGTGCGTGATGTTGTACGTCCAGTCGCTCAACTGGTCGCGCGTCGGCAGCTCGCCATACAAAATCAAATAGGCCGTCTCGAGAAAATTGCTCTTCTCGGCCAGTTCTTCGATCGGGTAGCCGCGATATTCCAGAATTCCGGCGTCGCCGTCGATGTAAGTGATCTTGCTGGTGCAGGAAGCCGTGTTGGTGAACGCGGGATCGTAACTGATCATTCCAAAGTCACCCGGATTCACCTTGATCTGGCGCAGATCGAGCGCGCGAATCGTGTCATGCTGGATCGGAATTTCGTATTGCTTCCCGGTACGGTTATCAATGATCGTAAGCGAATTGCGGCCGGGAGTGGCCTCTCGCTCCGGCACTGCGGCGGTGGCTGGTTTGGTCGGGTTCACCTTGGAGGCCCTCCCTCAGTTCTGGCCCGGCGGTTCCTTCGAGCAGGGAACGAAACTCCAATTTACACCATCTCGTGCGCCCATAGGGAAAGGATTCAGTTCTGCGCGGGCTGGTAGGAACTCTCTCGCTTCGATGACCGCGCGCATCGTATCGAACGTCCCAAGCATCATTGGCAGCGGCCACGCCATCGGGCATACTGGCGGGCTGCGATTCGCGGAGGCACGGTAAACATTGGCTGTCTGGCATCCTGAAACGTATCTGAAATATGCCGCCGAGCGGCTGCGCCCGGCGATGGATTTGCTCCAGCGCATTCCGCTCGCGCGCTGTGATCGCGCGTTCGATCTCGGCTGCGGCGCAGGCAACGTGACGCAGTTGATTCGCGAGCGTTGGCCCGAAGCGCGAATTTCGGGCTTGGACAGCTCGCCCGAAATGCTGGCCCGCGCCCGCGCGGAGTTTCCCGCGATCGAATGGATTCAGGAGGATATCGGCAATTGGACGGCATCGGAGCCTCCCGATCTGATTTTCTCGAACGCGGCGTTACACTGGGTTCCGAATCACGCGGAACTCCTGCCTTCACTCCTGCGACAGTTACGCTCCGGAGGATTTCTTGCCGTCCAGATGCCGCATCACGTCGATAGCCCGGGCCACCTCCTGATTCTCGAAACGGCCTGCGATCCGCGCTGGTCGGCTAGGCTCGTTCCCCTCGCTTCGCAGCTCAGGGTTCATTCGGCGGAGGAATATTGGCGCTGGCTTCGCCCGCACGCCGCCCGATTCGATGTCTGGGAAACGATCTACTTACACGAACTCGAAGGCGAACGTCCCGTGGTCGAATTCTTTCGCGGCACGCAGCTTCGCGCCTATCTTCACGCGCTCAGTCCTGCGGAACAGGAACTCTTTCTTGACGCCTACGCTGAAAAATTAGCGGCGGCTTATCCCAAGCAGTCCAACGGGAAAACGCTCTTCCCATTCCGCCGGATCTTTCTGCTCGCGCAACGGTGAGCCGCATCTGTTCCGCAGCTTCGACACATGCCTCATTCGCACCGGAGCGCTCTCCGCGGGTCGAGTCAAAACTCGACGATGCTAAAATGACAGCGTGTCGGTGCCATCGTTGCTAATCCTTTTGGCCAGTGGCGCGAACCCTCTTCCACAGGGGCTCATTTGGGTTATTCTCGGCGTGTTCATTCTGGTCGCCATCGCTTCGATCGCTGCGCCGCTGATAGCGGGGTCGAAGCCGCCCTCCGATCCCAATCTTTGGAAGGCTGGCGTCTTCTACGTCAATCGTTCCGATCCCGCGCTCTTCGTTCCCAAGCGCTATGGCATCGGCTACACGATCAACTTCGGCAATCGCTGGGCATGGCTGGTGATGGGAATTCTCGTCGTGCTGATCGTGGCGCCGTTCCTATTCACAGCTTTTTCGCTCGCCACCATCCGTCACTCTCTGAACTCGCGCTAGCGCCGCCGCGAATCACGCGCTTTCCCGGCGTTCTGCGACAGCTTCGCGGGCTATCATCGGCTGCGCGTGCCGCATTCGCGACGGATATTTCCACGGCCTCATAACGCTTACGATCGGCCGTTCCCCGGCCGGGCATGGCCGCCCTTCGTGTCCCACCAGCAGGTGCTTAATCACCAGATGGAGCTTCTCGTGCTCCTCCCGTGTCAGCCGGATATCTTCTTGAAAAGACACATCTGTAGTGCGGCGGATGCGCCGGGATTCGGCCATGGCCGAGCACGCCGCGCGAATGCAGCGTTCGAGTTCTTGGCATTTCGGCTGGGCGGCCATGGCGCGCAATTCTATATTCGCGTTCGTGCCACTCAACAGTACTTCCGTACTAATTCCGCTGCCGAAGTCCTTGACTCGACGCTAGCGCGGGGCATGCGCTGAAGCGTGAATGAACGGCCAAATGAATTCGAACATGCCGAGCACGAATAAAATCGCCGCGAAAACCCGGCGCATGCGCACGCCGGAGAGCCGAATGGCCATCCGTCCGCCGAGAATACCGCCGAAAAACACGCCCGGAATGATCAGCAGACCCACTCGAAAGTCCACCTGGCCCGCCGCATAATAAGCCAGAAACCCGAACAATCCGCTCGGCGGGACGAGAGCTACCAGACTGGTTCCCTGGGCGCGATGTTGATCGAAATGATGGAGCAGGACGAGCAGCGGCACGAGGACCACACCGCCGCCGACGCCGAACATTCCGCTGGCGACACCGACCACAAGCGATGTCCCGAAAATGGCGATCCGGCTTTCTCGCGAATCAGCCACCCTCGCCTCCGGAATTCAATTTCGGGCGCGCTCGACGCCACACCAAAACGGCGGCGAACATCAGGAATCCGCCGAACGCAGATTCGAGATGCGAAGAACTTGTGTCGACGGCCATCCGTCCGCCGGCAAACCCGCCAATCAAGATTCCGAGCGCGCAAACGATTCCCGCGCGCAGATCCACTTCTCCTTTCTTCCAATAAACCGAAAGAGCCCCAAGCCCGAGCGGCGGAAGGAGAATAAATAGCGACGTACCTTGCGCGAGGTGCTGGTCCATCCCCGCCAGGTGGACCAGAGTCGGCACGACGATCAATCCGCCGCCAATGCCCATCATGCCCACAAGAATGCCGACGATGAACCCGAGCGCGACGATCAGGATCCAATGCATTGCAAGTTAGCCTTTTGAATTTGTTCAGTTCGCCAGTTTGCGATAGCAAGCCTCGGCAATGTAGAGATCTTCCACCCCGAGGCCGGTGAAATCGGCGACGGCAATTCCTCCGGCATCGAATGCAGGATGGAAATCGCAAAATTTGCCGATTTCGACGGCGCGGCTGCGCGCGGCGGGCGCATGCTGCAATTCACCCAGGCGCTCGCACTGTGGAATTGAATCCACGAGCACAAGAGTTGCGTTCGTCAGAATTTGCGGGTGCAATTCCTGCTTGCCGTGCGAATCCGAGCCGACGGCCGAAATGAACGTGCCGGGCGCGATATCTTCGAATGAGAGAAGCGGCGCGCGAGACGCTGTCGCCGTCACGATCAACTTCGTATGCCGCGCAACGTCCGCGGGCGACGTCGCGATGCGCACGTCGATTCCGCCAACGAGATTCATCAGATCTTCGCGGCACTCCCGGACGTGCTCGGGCGATCGTCCCCAGAGCCACACTTCTTTCAGCGACAGGACTTCGGCGTGAGCCCGCACTTGCCAGCGCGCCTGAACGCCGCTTCCGAGAACTCCGAGCGATGCATCGCTTCGGCCAAGTTCGCGCGCGACCATCGCCGAAACCGCAGCCGTGCGCGCTACCGTCAGATCGCCGCCGTCACAAAGCAGCGCCATCGGCTCGCCCGTTTCCGCCGAAGCCAGCAAAATCATGCCGTCGGCCGCGGGAAGATTGCGCGCCGCATTTTCAGGAAAGCCGGAAACGATCTTCACCGCAAAGAATTGCCCGCCCTCGCGGTAGCTCGACTTGATGTGAATTTCGCCGCCGGATTCGCGGACGTTGAGATGCATCGGCATCGGCGTTTCACATTCCCCGCGCGATTGAGCCACCAGCGCCTCGCGCATCATTGGAATCACTTCGCGCAAAGAGAGCACCCCGCGCGAGGAGAGCACCCTGCCAATCTCTTTTCTGGTAGCGATTTTCATGAGCAGAGGATTTTCCGGATCGTATCGCCGCTGACGTTTCGGCCCGATATCACCACCACCGCGGGGCCGCTGAGCCGGCCGATTTTTCCTTCGAGGCACGCCGCCACTGCCGCCGCTGCCGTCGGCTCGATCAGATATTGATGCTCGTCGAGCATCCATCGCATCGCGGTGGAAATCTGAGCGTCGTCCACCAGCGCGATGTGGTCCGTACGCGTTCGAAGAATTTCAAACGTCATCGCGCCCGTGCCGCCTTCAATCCCTCCGGCGAGCGTTGGGGGATACGACATTCGCGTGACGGCCCGGCCTTGATCCATCGATAGCTTGAATCCCGGCGCGAGCGCGTGTTGAACGGCGATAAATCGCGCCCCGCGAACTTTTTCTTTCACGTAAACGGCCAGCCCCGCCCCGAGCCCGCCGCCCCCGACCGGAACGATGAACTCCTTGGCCTCCGGCGCGTCCGCGAGAATCTCCATCGCCAGCGTGCCGCCATTGCCCGCCATTACGTCCGGGTCATCGAACGCGGAAATAAACGGCCGTCCGCTCTTGCGCGCTTCTTCCAGCGCCTGGTCCTCGGTTGCGTCGTAGCTTGGAAATTCAGACACCCGGACATCCGCGCCCAGCGCCAGCATCCCGCGATATTTCGCCTGATCCACCGTGCCCGGCACAAAAATCGTGGCGCGCAGTCCAAACTGCTTGGCTGCGTACGCGGTTGCCCTTCCGTGATTGCCCGCCGAGCACGTGACGATTCCGGCGTTGCGTTCCGCATCGCTCAGACGCGATAGGCGAAACCACGCGCCGCGAATTTTGAACGAGCCGGTTATTTGCAGCGCTTCGAGTTTCAGCGAAACCGGAACGCCCAGTTTCGCCGTGAGCACGGGCGAGGGTTCGAGCGGCGTGCGGCGTATGCGTCCGCGAAGAAATTCCGCGGCTTCGGCGATGAGTTCGAGAGTGGGCCCGGGCATTGCGGCGGACATCTTCGCGCAGTTTCTGGCGCGCGACAACACGCAATGCGGATGCCGTTCTATACCACGCGGGGGCTGAGGTGTACGAGCAAGCGACGCAGCTTGGCGCGGTCTTCGAGTTCCATCCCAGTCCACTCGAACCCGGCTTGATGCGCGCGCACGAACCGCACGATTGCCTCAGCGTTGATCGTGCGCATGCCGTGGGGAATCTTGAGCGACGCGGAAGTCCCGACGGCGAGCTGAACGTCTCCCGTGATCAGCCCGCCATCGAGGCTCATTACGTCAATCGCCAGGGTCTGCTTCCCATGCGGTGAACTGACGAAAGCCGGCACGGCGCGAGTGAGCTTGGTGCGGCGATACCTCCGCGCCCGAACGAAATCCCTCTCGGGCTGAGGATCGAGCGGCTTGAGCGTGAGCAAAACAGGATCGAGGCCCGACTTTGGCAGAAACGCCTCCAGCCAGTCCGGATCAATCTTGGCCAGCGCTTGCGCGACCGCCATTCGGATCTCGTCGGGATGCGCCCAGCTGAACACCTTGCGATCCTCGAGGAAATGGTGGAGTCGCTCGGCGATGCCGGGCGCGCGAATCCGGCCCAGCGCTTCAATTGTTTTCACGCGCAGAAATTCCGAGCTTTCGCGCAGCACTTCGCCTTCCACCAGCTGCAGCAGCTTTTCGGCCGTGGCCGGATCGCCGCACATTCCAATTTCGTCCATCGCCAGCGGCTGGACGAGCGGATCGAGAAACTCGAGGAAGCTCGTGAGGATTTTCCCGCGTTCCGGCGCGCCCGCGATGGAAAGCTGCCGTACCACAGCGTCCTGAAAGCCGCGATGTCCTTCGCTCAATCGAGC
>DASPVY010000377.1:0-3203 GCA_035622115.1 Candidatus Acidiferrales bacterium | reverse complement strand
GACGGAACCCTGCGAGGGGATCACGGGATGGACGCGGCGATTGAGCATGGCGCAAATCGTGTCGGCGGCCGCGGCGCGGATGCCGCTGTAGCCTTTGGCGATGGCGTTCGCGCGGAGAAGCATCATCGCGCGCGTTTCGGGTTCCGAGAGCGGAGGGCCGACGCCGCTGGCGTGGCTGCGCACGAGATTGGTCTGCAGCTGGCGAATTTGATCGTTCGAAATGCGGACGGAGGCGAGCTTGCCGAAGCCGGTGTTGACGCCATAGGCGACCTGTCCGGATTCGACGAGGCGATCGATGACGGCGCGGGAAGCGTTCATGCGCTCGCGCGCGCTGGGAGCAAGCCCAACTTCGGCGGAACCGAGCGCGATATCGAAAAGCTGGTCGAACGTCAGATCGTCGCCATTGATCGCGATGGTCATGGGCGCGGCTGAGCCACGAAAAATTGTTTGTATTTTTCCGGCAGCGATTTCGGGCGGCCATGGCGGTCGCAGATTACGTGGAGTGTTTCCCCGGTGGCGATGAGTTCGCTGGTGGAGTCGCGGACGATTTCATATTGAAAGCGAATCGTGCGGCGCTGCAATTCGGAGACGCAGGTGCGGATGCGAAGCAGATCATCGAACTTCGCCGGGCGGCGATACCGGCAGGAAGATTCGACTACGACGATGAAGCTGTCGTCTTCGATTTCCATACTGCGGTATTCGAAGCCGACTTGGCGGCATAGCTCGACCCGGCCGACTTCGAACCAGGCATAGTAATTCCCGTAGTAGACGACGCCCATTTGATCGGTTTCGGCGTAGCGAACGCGGACGGTGGTGTCGAAGAATGGCGATGAGGCGGCGGCCGGATGTTTGTGCGTCGGATGGGACATCGGCGAAAAAGTGTATCAGAGGCGTAGGCCTGCGTCAGCTTTTGCGCAGCCAGTCGGTCCGTTTTCGAGTAGCCGACCAACAGTCCATAACAGCATTGTAGATACGGGCCGATCTGCCGGGTCCGCACTTCTACGCCTTCGTAGCAGGCCCCGCCCGCGCAGGAGCCCCCGCCACGTGACGATAATGTAATTCAATTCAATGAATACCTGTGCTAGCGTCTCCCGCACTTGCTGGTCTATCTCGCCGCTGTCGCGCGACGATACGGAGGACCTCATGAAACGGATCATTTACTTGCTGGTTGGAGTCGCAACTCTAGCTGCAGTTGTCGCTCTCAAAACCCCCGCATCGGGACAGGTTGAAGGAGACGCTGCTCCCATCTATGGAGTGAAACTGCCTTCCGGTTATCGCAATTGGCCGTTGATCTCTGTGGCTCGCGTCGGAGCCCCGGTCAACGACATCCGCGCCAAACTTGGGAACGATATCGCGATCAAAGCTTTCCGCGAGGGAACCATACCTTACCCGGACGGCACGATCATTGCCCGGCTGGCCTGGAAGCAGGTTGTTTCAGAGGAGAATAACAACGCGATTCGCATTGTGGCTGAGAAGCGCCTTCCTCCGGACCAAGTCCAGAAACTTTTAGATGAATCTTTCGTGGCCGGGCCTGCGATCAACGTCCAGCTGATGGTCAAGGACTCCAAAAAGTACGCCTCGACAGGCGGATGGGGGTTTGCCCAGTTCGACGACGGCAAGCCCGCCGACGAGGCGACGCTCAAAACGTGCTTTGGTTGTCACTCTCCGGCGAAAGACCGTGATTTTGTATTCACGCGCTACACGCCCTGATCCAGCTCCGCAAACAGCCGCAACATGTGACCTTGCGGCTCTGGTTCACTTTCGAGCCGTTTTCGCAGCGTCCTCGATCAAAGCAGCAACTTCCTTCGGATGAGACACGTACACTACGTGGCTGGCGCCTGCGACCTCGACCGTGTGGCTCTTCGCGCGCGTAGCGTACCAGCGCTCCAGCTCCGGGTTGATGGTGCGGTCGCTGCCGGCCACCAGCATCCAGCTCGGCTTCGTCCGCCACGCCGCTGTGGTGATCGTCGCGGAGAAACTGTCAGCGAAATTCATCACTTGCGAGCGCGCCATGAACGCGGCTTGGTCCGCGGGAAGGTCCGCGGCGAACAATTCGTGGAATTGCGCGGGGTCGATGTAGGTAAATCCGTCCGGCGTCTTCTTGATCGCCCCCGATTTGGCCAGGTCGCTGGGGAAGCGTTTGCCGTCTTCCGACTCTTTCTCTCCGCTATCCGGCATGTGTGCGGCGATATAGACCAGACCGACGACAGACGGGTCATTGCCGGCTTCGGTGATTACCGCGCCTCCGTAGCTGTGTGCTACCAGGATGCAAGGGCCGTTCTGCAAAGCGAGAGTGCGCTTCGTGGCCGCCACATCGTCTTGGAAAGTTGTCTCCGGCTCTTGCACCAAACTGACGTTGTAGCCGTCTTTCACAAGAATTTCGTACACGCCTCTCCAGCCAGAACCGTCAGCCCAAGCGCCGTGAACCAATACGATGTTTTTCACGGTACCGTTCTGTGCGTGGATGGACGTCGCACTGAATCCGGCAAGCAGTATGAAAAATGCCGCTCCTACGATTAAAACTGCGGATCTAAGCATTTTTGATTCCTCCAATTACGCGGGACCGAGCCTGGATAGCTTGTACGGGATTTCCGAATTGAACCTCTGGCTTGCGCATCGTACGCTCGCTCTTCCCGCGCCGCAACAAGCAGGCCCACGCGAGGTCACGCGGAGAATTCGTGGACCGGTACGGTTATTTAATCGAGAGTCGCGAAAGTGGGAGTCGGGCGGCCGGCGGGCAAACCGGAAACTGACCCAATACCGATGAGCGCGAGAGCTTAGCCCGCAGACCATTTCGGCGAACGCTTTTCGAGGAAGGCGTCGAGGCCTTCGCGGAAATCGGCAGTGGAACGAATGTCGGAATTTTCCTGGATGGCCAGGGAGAGTTCGCGATCGAGATCAGCCTCGGAGAATTGGACGAGCAGGCGCTTGGTGCGACTGAGGCTTGTCGGGCTGGCGCCGAGAAGATTTGCGGCGAGCTCGCGGGCGGCGGGCATGAGTTCGTCGGACGACACGACGGCGTTCACGAGACCTATATCGCGCGCCTCGGCGGCTTCGATCAAGCGGCCGGTGAGGGCCAGGTCGCGGGTGCGCTTCTCGCCGATTTGGCGGCGCAAGAACACCGAGACGAGCGCGGGGATGAAGCCGATGCGGACTTCCGTGTAACCGAATTTGGCTTCGGGCACGGCGATGGTGAAATCGGC
>DASPVY010000376.1:0-5322 GCA_035622115.1 Candidatus Acidiferrales bacterium | reverse complement strand
GGCGGCGCGGCGTATCTCGCGCAGCTCATTGATGGCGTGCCGCGGATATCGAACGTCGAGCACTACGCGCGCATCGTGAAAGAAAAAGCGGTGCTGCGAAATCTGGCGCATCGCGCGCTGGCTATCCAGGAGCTGGCGCTGGACGCCGAAGAGGACGCGGACGCAATTCTGGATCGCGCGGAGTCGTCGATTTTTGAATTGGCCGACGATCGCGTGCGGGCCGGGCTGATCGGCGTGAAGGAACTCGTCTCGCAGAATTTCGAGCGGCTGTCGAGAATCTTCACCGAAGGCCGCCGCATCACCGGGCTGGCCACCGGCTATCCGGAACTGGATAACGAACTCGCGGGACTCCAGCAGTCCGAGCTGATCATTCTGGCGGCGCGGCCATCGATGGGAAAGACGGCGATGGCGCTGAACATCGCCGAAAACGTGGCCATGCGCAAGAACAAGCCCGTGGCGATTTTCAGCCTGGAAATGTCCAAGGAATCGCTCCTGGTGCGCTTGCTGGCGTCCCGGGCGCGCGTGGACGCGCACAAATTCCGAACAGGTCACATCAGCCGGGACGACTGGTCGAACATCACCAACGCGTTGAACGACCTGGGCGAAGCGCCGATTTGGATTGACGATTCGGCGTCCATCACCGTGATGGAAATCGGCGCGAAAGCCAGGCGATTGGCGCGCGACAAAGGCTTGTCGTTCGTGGTCGTTGACTATCTCCAGCTCATTGCCGCCCGCGGGCGATTCGGCAATCGCAACGAAGAAGTTTCCAGCATCTCGCGCTCGCTCAAGGGCCTGGCCAAGGAGCTCAAGGTGCCGGTGATGGTCCTGAGCCAGTTGACGCGCGCTCCGGAACGCGATGATCGCGATCCGCAGCTCGCCGACCTGCGCGAATCGGGCGCCATCGAGCAGGATGCTGACGTAGTTCTGTTCATCAGCCGGCCGGACTTTTATAACCGCGAAGCTCCCGAAGAGAAACGCAACGAGACCAAGCTCATTATCGGCAAGCAGCGCAACGGCCCCACCGGAATGATCCGCTTCGTATTCAACAGCCACTACACGCGATTCGAAGTCGCTGCGCCGGACGACTTCCAGCCCGAATAGTTCCATAGCGGCGCAGGCGCGTTGGGGCTCGTATCGAAATGGCGCCGCCGTGTCGAGGCTGCCACGCGGACGCGCTCGCCTGACGCATCTCCGGCGATCAACCCTTCGCTCGCCGGCGTTCAAGTCCAATGAAATCTTTCTTACTGGAGTGCCCCGCGTGCCGGAGTGCGTTTGGGCGGTTGGCAAGGCGCTTGCTTCTCTATAACGTGGTGTTTACTGAAGCGAGTCGGTCGCCGCAGCAAGCCATTTTCCCGCGTGCGCTCGCGGCATAGTCTGGCATGCTAGAACTTTGATAACTGTGGGATGACCAAGGCGATTCAATTCGACGGCAGGCCGGTGTGGGCCGAAGTTTCGCTTGCGGCGATTCTGCAGAATCTCCGCGTCATCCGGCGGAAGGTGGGTCGGCAGCGCAAAATTTTGGCGGTGGTGAAGGCGAACGCCTACGGTCTCGGCTCAGTTCCGGTCTCGAAAGCGCTGGCCCGCGCCGGGACGGAATGGTTCGGCGTAACCTGTTCGAGCGAAGGAATCGAGCTGCGCGACGCAGGCATTCGCAAGCGCATCCTGGTCCTGACGGGCTTTTGGCCCGGCGAGGAAGCGCTGCTGCTGCAACATCACCTGACGCCGACGGTCACGCGCGTCGAACAGCTTCGGTCTCTCGATCGCGCCGCCGCGCGATTCGGGCGAGGAAAGCGCAATTTCCGCGCGCCGTTTCACCTCAAAATCAATACGGGCATGAATCGGCTGGGAATCGAACCCGAGGAAGTAGAGGCGTTTGCCAAAGAATTGAGCGCGTGCCCCAATCTCGCGCTGGAAGGCACCTACACACACTTTGCCTCCGCCGAAGATTTCACCAGCGAACAGTCGCTCTGCCAGGAGAGGAAATTCAGGGCGGCGCTCGACCGTCTGCGTGGGCTTGGCGTTTTGCCCGGCATGGTCCATCTGGCTAACAGCGGCGCCATCTGCGCGCGGCCAAGCACCTGGGAGGACCTCGTCCGCCCCGGTGCGATTCTTTACGGCTATCACCAGGGTTTTACGCCGCCGGAGAAAAAGGCGGAAGTCATGGCCCAGATGGACCTGCGGCCATGCCTCTCGCTTCGGGCTCGCATCATCTCGCTGCGCACCATCGCGCCCGGCGAAGCCGTAGGGTACGGAGCGCGGTTCGTGGCCCAGCGGACCTCCCGAATCGCCGTAATCGCGGCGGGTTATGCCGATGGGATCGTCCGGCACCGCACGAACCGCGGCTCGGTGCTTCTGCGCGGGAGGCGCGTTCCTCTGGTGGGCACGATTTCGATGGATCTGGCCACAGTGGACGCGACGGAAGTGCCCGATGCGGCCATCGGGGACATCGTGACCATCTACGGCCGGGACAAATCGGATTCTCTCGAGGTGTCGGACGTGGCGCGCGAGATCAGCACAGTCACTTCAGACCTGCTTTGCGCCATCGGCCGGCGCGTTCGCCGCTTCTATCTCCAATAATATCTTAGCGATAACTGCCCGCTCCAAGCGCCCAGCGAACCCATGACCGCGAGTTCTCTCGACCTTCCACGCGGTCTCCTTTGTTTGTTGACTCTCATCGAAACTCTGGTGCTATACTTCCCGCCAACACGGCGTCTTGATACAACGCGCAGCCGGGAGATTCATATCGCTCTTATAGATTCGAGCGGATCCTTCATCCACCTTCCCGGTCTTCCCGTCGTGGACTTCGCGGTCGCGATTTATTGATTTATAAGAGGCTTATATGGCTCGCAATCCTAATTTTCCTCGCAGCCAATCCCCGGTTCAGCCCGAACTCGTCCCGGCAAGGCCCAGCCCTCCGCAACGCAACGACAGTGCGCAATTAGGCTCCTTTTTTGACATGCTCGCCGTCAGGGGCATCTTCACGGTCATTTGCGTCGCTGCCGCTTTTCATTTCCGTCCATTTGACCTGACGCCGGGGATGGCGACGCTAGCCGGCTTCCTGTTCGCCTTTGCGGTCATCCTGTTCGAGCTGCGCCTCCGCAAAGCAAGTCTCCGAACCCTCATCGGGGCGGCCACCGGCTCAATTCTGGGGATTCTCGGTGCCTATCTGACGACACTCGTCCTGGCGCATACGTCCATACCGGATAGTACCCGGTCGTTCGTCAGCCTCGGAGCCTACCTGGTGATGGCCTATACCGGCTTGATTCTGGGCGCGAACAAGGGCGACATGCTGAACTTGCAGGCCTTCGGCGGACTCTTCGGCAGTGAACGCAACGCGCGTTATACCTGCAAAGTGCTGGATACCAGCGTCATCATCGACGGCCGCGTGGCCGACATTGCCGAGGCCCAGTTCCTCGACGGCACACTCATCATTCCCCAGTTCGTCCTGCGCGAGCTGCAACTGGTGGCCGATTCCGCCGATCCGCTCAAGCGCCAGCGTGGCCGGCGCGGCCTGGAAGTCCTGCAGCGAATCCAGAAGATCGCCCATCTGGACATCCAAATCGCCGAAGACGATTTCCAGAATGCGGCGGACGTCGATATGAAGCTCATCGAGCTGGCGAAGCGCTACGACGCGAAAATCGTTACCAACGATTTCAACTTGAACAAAGTCGCCACGCTCCAGGGCATCGAAATTTTGAACGTCAACCAGCTCGCCAACGCGCTCAAGCCCGTCGTCCTGCCGGGCGAAACGATGCGCGTCTTCATCCTGCGCGAAGGCAAAGAATACAATCAGGGCGTCGCCTATCTCGATGACGGCACGATGGTCGTTGTGGACTCCGCGCGCAAGATGATCAACAAGACGATCGACATCACCGTGACATCCGTCCACCAGACCACCGCGGGGAAAATGATCTTCGGCCGCTTCGACGAAAAGGCGGAAACGTCTCGCGCAGCGGCGGCGCCGATTCCAGCGGTCGAAAATCACGGGGCCCCTGAGCGTCCGCCCCGGCCCCTCTTTCCAGATATGACCCGCACTTAATCTGCAGCCGGGAATTCCACACGGCCCGCGCTGCCTTTGTTCCTCCCGGACGCGGAGGTGCGCTACACTGGCCGCCTTGTCATGAGTCGCATCGTCGCCATTCTTCCAGCCGCAGGCCTGGGAACGCGCATGGGCGTGGCCACGCCGAAACAGTTCCTCGAGCTCGGAGGCGAGCCGCTGGTGATATTTACCCTGCGGCGCCTGGCTGCCTGCGCCGCGATCACCGATTTCATCCTTGCAACCCGCGCCGACGAACTTGCTTCGCTTGAAGACCGGGTGAGCAAAGCGCGGCTGGGCCGGCCGGCGCGCGTGGTTCACGGCGGCGAAACGCGCCAACAGTCTGTTGCCAACGCGCTCTCTCAGGTCGCTCCGGAAACTGAAATCGTGCTGGTGCACGATGCCGTCCGCCCGTTCATCACTGCCGGGCAGGTGGATCGCCTCATCACCGAAGCCCGCGCGCGCGGCGCCGCGATTTTGGGGATACCTGCGATTGACACCGTGAAGGAAGTGAAACGCGCCAGCCTGCCGCAGGATGTGGCGCTGATCACCTCAACGATTCCGCGCGAGCGGATCGTGCTGGCGCAAACGCCGCAAGCGTTCCGCTATTCTCTGCTTCGCGACGCCTTTGCGCGCGCGAAAGAGGATGGCGTGGTCGCCTCCGACGAAGCATCGCTTGTCGAGCGCATCGGCAAGGACGTTTACGTCGTTCTCGGCTCCGAGCGAAATCTGAAGATCACCCGCCCATCCGATATGGAACTGGCTCGCTTCTATCTCGAACAGGAGCGCGCCAAAGTATGAATTCAGCGGGGAAGAAAACCGAAGCCGGCGCCTGGACCCTGGCATGATTCGTACAGGCATCGGATACGATTTGCACCGCCTCGCGGACGGCCGCAAGCTCATCATCGGCGGTGTTGAGTTGCCGTTCGATAAAGGCCCGGTCGGCCATTCCGATGGCGACGTCCTCAGCCATTGCATCTGCGACGCGCTCCTCGGCGCGGCCGGTCTCGGCGACATCGGCACGCATTTTCCGGACACAGATCCGAAATGGAAGGGCGCCTCGAGCTTGCTGTTTCTGGAGCACGCGCGAAGGCTGTTGGACGCCCGCGGCCTTCGCATCTCGGATATCGACGCGATCGTGATTGCGGAGAAGCCGAAGCTCGGCTCCCATTTTCCCGCGATGCGCGCGGCTCTGGCGGGAGCGCTGGGAATTGCGCCCGATCGAATCAATTTGAAAGCGAAGACGAACGAGGGTGTTGACGCCATCGGACGCGGCGAGGCCATCG